>JAAVHG010000060.1 GCA_014799855.1 Oscillibacter sp. | reverse complement strand
CAGCGCGCCAATAGTCCTTGGGCCCCCAGCGGACCGGGTTATCCTGCCGCTTATCCATGGCCAGGGTCCTCCCAGTCGAATAGTAATCCGGTGTCCGCGGCCTGGGACGGTCCGTCCCGCAGGGCCTCGCAGCGGAACAGATACCAGCGGGCGGGCATATCCTCCGGCATCAGCCGCAGTACCTTGGCGAACAGCTGTACCGCCGTGGAGAACTCCTGCTCCCGGAAGCGGTCCAGCGCCTCCTCCCACAGTCCGGCGGATACCCGCCACTGGCTCTGCCAGCCTGACGGACGGCAGGCGGGGTCCTCATAGAATTCCAGACCGCCGTCCCAGCCCAGCAGCCGCAGTCCCGTCCTGCGGGCGGGGCCGCATTGCGCCAGCACAGCGCCAAAGCCTAAAATCCGCTCCAGCGCCGCCTGCTTCCGGCGCATGTCCCGGGAGACGGCCAGGGGATAGAGGAGTTTTTCGCTTCCAAATACGCCCAGCTCCACGGTCTCCTCCAAAACAGCGGCCATCACCGGCATACCGTGCCGTTCCAGCCGCTCCAGGCAGGCCAGCGCGCAGTCGTGCGCCCGCTCTGTCCGGGGAAAGAGAGCGGTCAGGGAGCTCAGGCCCTCGTCATAGTCCACCAGCATGCCGCCCGACTCCGCGATGTGGTCCGCCGCCAGACGGGTCAATTGGTGCAGGCTCTCCCAGCTGACGGAAAAATTCCTGGGAATCAGGATCAGCAGCGCGCCGTCCACCGGGTTGTGGCTTCCAGCCTCCAACTGCGTCACGCCCCGCTTGCGCAGCATGGCCAGCAGGCAGCCGGGCACCAGGCGGACATAGGAATCGTTGATGGTTTGCAGCTCGTTAAGCTGTACCCTGGTTTGCAGGGAGAGCTGGTTGAACACCCGCCCCACCTCGTACAGCTCCGTGCGGGGCATGCCTTCCAGGCACATCTGGCCACCGCTGCCGCGGGTGTAAAACTCCTCCAGCGCCCGCTGGATTTCGTCCAGGGGGCTGAGCAGCCGCCGGGTGATCCCGGCCAGGGCCAGGAACAGGGGCGGGCAGGCGGCCAGAATGGGAAGCAGGCTCTGGAAAAATTGAAGCTGCCCGGCCAGCATGGAAGACTCGCTCTGGGACACCGCCACGCAGCCGGACCGGCCGTCCTGAACGAAGGGCTGGGCGTATACGTAATCATAGCTGATATCCGTCTGAACACGCTCCAAAGCGGCCGTGCCGCCGCGGAGGGCCTGGGTAATGGCGGAAAAATAGCCTCTGGACTTTACGTCTTCCAGAAGGTAGCCGTCCGGTACCGCGCTGTCTGAGGCGATCACCGGCCCGCCGGACCTGTCCCAGACCACGCATATGGCGTATTCCTTCTCCCGCCCGGTCATGGCCGCGCCAACCTGCCGCTCCAGCCGCTGGACAGTGCTGTCCAGCGGTTCGCCGGGGTCCCCGGCGCTGAGGGCCGCCGCCAGGCTGCCGCCGATGAGCCGGAGCTTTTGATGGGCCTCCTCCCGGATGGTCTGCTGAAAGGAGCGGTACTGCACCGCGGTGACAGCGGTGAGCAGAAAGACGGCCATCAGGACCTCGCACAGCAGCAGCCGGACGGACAGGCGGGGGGAGCGCAGAACCCCGTGGACCGCCTCCACAAATGCGGCCAGTATCATCCAGAACACGGCGGCCGCCAGCCATCCGTGCTTCCAGACCATCAGCAGGCGTAGAACGCCGGGGCGCAGGGCGCGGATGCTCCAATCCTCCCCGGCGATGACGCCGCCCTGATCTCCCGCGCANAGNCCGGCGATTCGGATTTCGCCGTCCGGCNCCGGATAGGTGGTGTAGGTCTCCAGCTGCCGGTACTGGAAGCCGGAGGNGCCGATTTCATCCGCGCCCCNGCGGAAAAGGANGGNGCTNCCGTCCGGGAAGATCTGNAAAATATCGCCGCTTACGCTGTCGGAAAGAAAGCAGCGNGTNCCGCAGGTGGAGATGTGCAGCGGCGTNTCGGACGTTCCGGACAGGATGTCCCGCTGCCAGATTCCCTCTATGTACTGCCCGGTCTCCTTGTTCCNGCTGACCCAGATGTAGTGGTTCTCCGACACATATTTTAAAAACAGAATCGTCTCCTCCGGCAGTATCCGCTGGGCCTCCGCCTGGCCGGTCGTCATATCCCAGCGGGCCAGATAGCCCTGTCCCTGGCTGTCCAGTCCGGCCAGCGTGATAGCCGGGGCGGTTTCGTCCTCCGGTGGAAGGTAGATCTCCTGCCACACCACATCCTCCGGAGCGCCGCGCAGTCCCGTCAGCTCGGCCAGGGGCTTGGCCCGCATGGCCGCGTGCTTCAGGGAGAGGGAGACCAGCCGCTGGCGGGCCGTCCCGTTTTTTTCATAGGACAAAATCGCGTAGACCGTCCCGCCGTCTGATTCCAGGTCCTGAAAGGCCTGTCCTTGAACGGTGTCCATGTAATTCAGCAGCGCTCCGGTGTGGCTGACGCGCACCAGGCTGTTGCGGTTTCCCTGGGAGAGCACCAGAAGCAGGGAGTCGTCCAGGGCCAGCATGGCGTAGATGTTGCCGTCCATGGACGGCAGATAGGCGTCCGACCGCCAGAGGCTGTACCCCAGGCCCAGAGCCAGCGCGCAGACGGCGAGAATCAGCTCCCGGATCAAAAGACGGCGCTTTCGGCGCAGCCATGTGAATATCCGGCCTTTCATCCGCCGCCCTCCCCGCTCCGTAAATCCTGATCGCCCACCTGGGGCATACCCGGCCAAGCGCTTTGCCTCTCGATGCTTCGCTGGCGGTACGCCATAGCCAGGGAGAGCAGCGCGGCGGCAAACAGCAAAACCGCCAGTACCCGCAGAAGGATGGACCCAACGCGGCGCAGGCCGTTCAGCGTCCGCCGCGCACGGGCGCGCAAAATGGAGCCCGCCCGGGGCGGATTGTCCGGAACCGCGGCTAAATCCCGCTGGAGCTGGCCCCAGTTGGTATAGCTCTGTCCGCTTCTTCTGAGGCGCAGTAGCCGGACCTCCGCCGGGACTCGTCCCCGGCCGTCCCATTCCGCGGCCAATACCTGGTAAATCACGTCCGCCAGGGCGCGGACAGCCTGCGCCTCCGTCATATCCGGCTCCCAGCTCTGGAAATTGGGAATATATTGCAGGAACAGCCCCGTCCCGTCGTTTACCAGATTGCCCGGCTCCGCGGCCAGCGCGGTCAGGCAGGGGGGCAGCCTGCCCCGAAGCGACAGCTGCTGTTCCAGCAGGGACAGGCAGGCGTCCCGCCGCTGTCCGAGGGTGGGATTCTGCTCGTAGAGCCATTGGCGCAGGGACAGGCCCTCCCGCCAGGGAAGAAGCAGCTCCAGTACGCCGTTTTCCAGGCGGACAGGAACGCTTTGCCCCAGCGCGGCCAGACATTCCCGCTGGCAGGCGGGGGCGGTGATGCGGAGCTTTGTCCAGCGGGTCCCGTCCGGTTCCCGGCACAGCTCCACACAGCCGTTTCCGCTCTCCCGCTCCAGACGGAGGGTGCGCAGCGAATCAAAGAGCGCCCGCCGCATCCGCCGCTTCCTCTACAGGCGTCCGCACAACGACGAAGGCGTTTACCCTGGTTTCCGGCATGTCCCGGATCTGGGCGCAGACCTGGTAGAGGCCCTCTTTTTTAGGCGCGGTNTAGATGCCGTTGGGCGTAACGGTTCCCGNCTGCTTGTCCGGAATCATAAAGTCGCAGGGCATTCCGCTTCCTTGGGCAAAAACGGGAACAAAATCAATCATCCCGCCTGGGNCCGTATACGCCACGTCCGGNTCCAGCCGCAGCAGCGTGCCGGNCGGGGGNATGGGNCCTGTGTCCTCATCCGCCCGCCAGGCGAACCAGCGCAGCCGCAGAGAGGACTGGCGCAGCTGGCCNTTCAGCCGGACGGCCAGCTCAAAGGTNCCCTTCTCCGGGCGGACCCGCACGCCTTTGTCGAAGCCGCGGTCATAGGTGCCGCTGGCCTGGGCGAACAGGGAGGCGTCGCCCAGCAGAAGGTCGGTGTAATTCCGGTCCGTCCCGGGGGCGGGGTAGATGTTTTCTATGCCGAATTCCACAAAAACGGCGCCCGGTCCCAGCTCATGGGCGATCTCGTCGGAGCAGAGGATATTCCCCTCTTGCAGATGGAGGCCGGTGTTCAGGGAGACGACGCCTGTGTTTATCCGCCTCCGGCCGCNNGAGGCAGGGGAGTCTGTTGGNTCCGGCGCTTTTTGNGGCGGCNGGGCCGGNGGNTGGGNNCTGGGAAAAAAGCCCTGGCAGTACCGCAGGCGCTGTTCCAGATAGGGCAGCTCCGCGCGGCATCCCTTTGCGAGGGGAAACGTATCGCTCAGCAGAACCTGATCCCCGTACCGCAGCAGGCGGAGGCCGGAGATGGGAACGCCNTCCTCNGGATCATCNGCCCACAGCTCCCGCGGTCCCTGCGACAGCAGGCNGCCGCGCAGAACCGGGAGCGGGTCGCCAGGGGTTACGGAAAGCTCCTCCTGAACCTCGCGCTGGGCCCGCAGANNGACGCCGCGCTTTTCCANCGAAAAGNCCTGNTCCGGCAGAGACAGCANAACGGCCTGGGCGGTAGTGGAGAGCCTCCCGGTCAGCGCCAGAGTGGTTTCCCCCCGGCTCAGACGCAGGGTTTGCTCTAAGAAAAGCGGCTGTCCATCCTCCGGCAGAANGCCGGGCAGCTGGGGCGCGTAGCGCAGNCGGATTTCCAGNGTNTCCAGGCAGAAGGATTCGATTACCAGGCGGAGCTGCACCATTCCCCCGGCGGGGAGGACCTTGGGAATCACCTGCCGGACNCGCAGATCATCGTCCTCGAAAAGNATGATGTCGGAAAACAGCGCATGGTCNCCNTANGGCCGGGGAAGGGGCTTCATATCCGTGAGGTAAAAGGAAAANCGCTCCNGGGCCGACGCGTATTCCTGNACTTCATCCCGTTCCCCGGGGACAAACATGGGGTCTGTCAGCTCTTCGCGGTAGGTCAGCCAAAGAAGGGCGGTTTCCCCGTGCAGGGCGTCAAAGCCCGGAATGGCGCGGAGGCNGCAGATGGCGGGCTCGTCCACAATCAGCCACCGCCCGTATCCGTCCACGGCNAAGCCCGGAGANACCAGCAGNGAGTCCCCGNCGATGCGCTGGACCTCCAGCCCAAGCGCCGCGCCCTTTCCAAAATCCAGGCGGCTGAAAAAGGCCAGCCTGCCCTCNAGGTACTCCTGGTCCTGGATAAAATCNGCGGAGCGCATTCGCTTGCGGGGAAAATAGNGGCTTTTGGAAAAGGGATATTGCTGTCCTGTCATGAGACGGACCTCCTTGTTCCAGCNCGGGGATAAAATCCGCCGAATATATACNAGGTAATCATACTTTATTTGGAGAAAATTGTCTATCATACCGAAGGATGAACCGNTGAAATGGATTGGAGATGNGGATTTGGCCTGGATATTTTTGAATTATTTCGGTTTTTAGNNTGACTTTTGCGAAAAATGATAAAAATGGCCTGTAATAGTGAGTAATAACGCGTCTANAAATGACGGACAAAATTTGAAAGCAAGACAAAGTCGGTATTTTAAGAAGCGCAATTACACAGAATTATACTTCTCAGAAAAACATATCACTGGTTTTGGCGGTAAATATTTACAAAATATTACTGGTAACAACGGAGAACAGGTACCGGAATTTCGGTATNATCCATAATAGAGGTGATAGAAATATGGATGAAACCTTTATTTCGGAGCGAATCACAGAGCTCCGCCTNGCCAGAAATGTTTCTGAGTACCAGATGTCGCTGGAGTTAGGNCAGAGCAAGGGATATATNCAGGGGATCACATCCGGAAANTGTCTNCCGTCCGCAAAGCAGCTTTTTAACATTGCGGATTACTTTCATTTAACCGTTGCGGANTTCTTCGANGANGGAAAACACGATTCGCCGGTCGTGTTGGANGCGATTCAGGCTCTGCGGCAGCTCAGCGACGATGACGCGGCGCTGATGCTTGAACTGCTTCAGCGCATTNCNCAGCCGGACNCNNTGGCGGCCGCGGCGAGGTTTAACGGGCGTAGGCAGAGGACACCCAAGCGCGGAAGGGNGGCTAACGGCAGGGGAGGCGTTCCCTGATGNCGNCTNANNTNCNGNCAAAAANAGAAGCGGNNNAGCTCAACCGGGTAGGGCGGTACATAAGTGGGATAGTATGNAANAGGCCGCCTGCGGCGCTCCCGGATTGTCCGGCAGGCCGCGGGCGGCTTGTTGTTGTGCATTGTAGGCCCCTCTGGAAGTGGCGGGGGCCGATCCACGCCACATAAACGGGCTGTATTGCATTTCTGATTTCGTGATTTTGAAAAGCAGGGGCCGGGTTTGAAAACTCCACCTTTTCTTTTGGTATTGTCAGCGTCGGCCAGCCTTTCGTTTGCCCGATTGTCCGGGGCAAAGCTGGAAAACTCCGTGGAATTTAGGTAATACCGCGGGGAAAAAGNTAACATCAACAGGTTGAACTATGAAAAAATAGATAAACAAGTGAGATTATCAGGCCCGNCGGACGGGCTTTCCCAGAATTCTGCGGGGTGAGCTCCAGTAATCGGGCTTCAAATGGAGACACGCTGGGCACGGATTTTGGGGCCGCTTTATTTTGNAATCACACGGGGGNAGGAAGGGNGGTGGTCACATTCAGCNTNTCNATGATGTTCTGNCCGCCGTCGCANTCCAGGGTNACGTCCAGATGGNCCATGGTNTNCTCNGNAAATTCCAGGGCNAACATNGCGNAAGTCCGGTCATNGACNGNCTGCACNNCCAGNTGNTNNCGNTCNTNGTANGTNTCNGTNCCGGTGGGNGTNNNNAANAGGGANACGCCGNNAACNCCGGTCTCNGNNCCCTGGCGGAAAGTCACCAGAAGCANAACCCGCTGTCCCNCGGGCAGGAAGCACCAGCCGTCGCCGGGATCTGGGTCCATGGGCGTGCCGTCCTTCTCAAAGAAATAGACGCCGGTGACGGCGGGGTCTGCCGGAGAGGCATTCTGTGTGGAAGAATTCCGGAGGACATTTTTCGCGAGAAGATTTTCNGCTATTTTTCCTGGCTCCTCCGGATCGGATACAGTCTGCGGAGGCGTGTTGTAAGCGAAATCCTGCTCCGGGTCTCCCGGGGTATCCTGCGGCTCATGGCCGGTTCCCAAATCGCCGACAGGTTTGTTTTCTCCGGAAGGCATGGTCAGGAGCAGCCCCAGGACCATCACCGCCAGAACCAGCAGGGCACCAAGAGCCAGGGCGATGGCCTTCCAGGGANCGGANGACGAAGGCTTGTCCGCCTCCGGCGGCGCGCCGTCCTCCTCCGGAGGGAACGTCACCCCTAAAAGCTCNGACAGGCGGTCCAGGTTTTCCGCCGTGGGGAGGGAGGCCCCCAGCTCCCACTTGCTGACCGCCTGACGGCTCACGTCCATTTTCTCCGCCAGATCCTCCTGGGTAAGGCCCAGGCCCTCCCGGGCGGTTCTGATGATTTCCGCAACGCGCATAAACGACGCCTCCTTTTTGTTTCTGAGGCCAATATANCAGATTTCTNNGGTTGCCTCCACCAACCAGAGAGCCGCAACCGGGCGGNTGCGGAGAAAAAATCCGGCGGGTCCTCNANNGCTCACGGNAAAAATGATCCGGGGGACAGCNNGCGNAAAAGTTCGCCAATCNATTGGGACACAAGGACCGCAACNTGTNGTTGACAAACTTCCACTCTCCNCGTTCTTGCTTTTTGGGNGGATTTTCGTTAGGATANGCCNATCCCCATGGAGAGAAAGGAAGTNGTTTGCGCCATGATGAAATTTTCAGAGAAGCTGGCGGGCCTCCGCCGGAGGGAAGGATTGTCCCAGGANCAGCTGGCGGACCGGCTGGNAGTCACCCGGCAGTCCGTCAGCAAGTGGGAGGGAGGCTCNGCCCTGCCGGAGCTGTCCAANCTGGTGGCCNTGTCGGAGATGTTCCACGTCAGCGTGGACTATCTGGTGAAGGATTATCTGGAGGAGCCGGAGGCCCTGCCGGAAAAAATCCCGGCCTCCCCCGTTACGGAGAGGCTGGCGGAGCAGGTGGAGGANATCTCCCGGTATTTCCGGGCCTGGGAGTGGAACAGCAAAACNANGNTNTTNGGCCTGCCGCTGGTGTCCGTCTGCTTCTGCCTCTATCCCCATATGCTGCGGAACCGGAGGACCGCCAAGGGCATTATCGCCATCGGCAACATCGCCGTGGGAGTGGTGGCTCTGGGNATCATGAGCGTGGGGATTCTCAGCGCCGGGGCCATGAGCGTGGGCGTTTTGGCCCTGGGGGCCCTGGCTTTCGGNCTGGCGGCTTTTGGCCCGGTGGCCATTGGGNTTCTGGCCTTTGGCGTTGCGGCTATAGGNCTNTGGTACGCCGCGGGTGTGACAGCCGTGGGCGGAAAAATCGCCGTGGGCGTGGCCGCGATAGGGGAGACCGCCGTGGGCTATGACGCGGCGGGGTACAACGTCCTCCTCTGGGGNAACGGCCTTACCCGGGGCGNGGTGGAGGCCTTTCTTCTGGAACACCATCCCGGTCTCTGGANGCCNCTNCTGAGGCTGCTGGCCTTTTTCGGGGCNAATATAAAATAAGAAGGTAGNAGCNNCTGAAAGANATGGATCTCTGCCTTTGATCCAACGCAATATAGGGCGGGCAAGAACTGCCTCAATTTCCAGGGTTGGACGTGCCTAAAATTTCCTCTTTCACATAATCAAACGCC
>JAAVHG010000059.1 GCA_014799855.1 Oscillibacter sp. | reverse complement strand
GCCGTCGCTTTGATGCGACCCGCTGACGCTCTCGCATATCCTTGCGGGGGCGTGGTGCGGATGAACGGGGACACGAAAAAACAGGGGGCCGGGTTTCGGCCTCCTGTCTTTTCGGTTTTAGGGTTCGGCTGTGGGTGGGTTGGGTGCTTCCTTATCAGTACCCACCTTTCCCGGGCGGGGTCTTTGTCCGTCACGCCTGCAAGGCGTTTTTCAGTGCTTCCACCCGGTCGGTCTTCTCCCAGGAGACTCCCAGGTCCTCCCGGCCCATNTGGCCGTAGGCGGCCAGCTGCCGGTAAATGGGCTTGCGCAGATCCAGATCCCGGATAATGGCGGTGGGCCGCAGGTCAAAGACCTTCCGCACGGCCTCCTCCAGCTTTCCGTCCTCCACGGTCCCGGTGCCGAAGGTCTGCACCAGNACGCTGACGGGCTGGGCCACGCCGATGGCATAGGCCAGCTGCACCTGGCACTTCCGGGCGAGTCCGGCGGCCACGATGTTCTTGGCCACCCAGCGGGCGGCGTAGGCGGCGGAGCGGTCCACCTTGGTGGGGTCCTTGCCGGAGAAAGCGCCGCCGCCGTGGGGGGCGCTGCCGCCGTAGGTGTCCACGATGATCTTNCGNCCGGTGAGGCCCGCGTCGGCGGCGGGGCCGCCCTTGACGAAGCGTCCGGTGGGGTTGACATAATACTTGGTGTTCTCGTCCAGCATTTCGGCGGGGATNACCACCTTCACCACCTGCTCCACCATATCCCGGCGGATCTGCTCCANGGTCACGTCGGGATTATGCTGGGTGGAGATGACCACGGTGTCCACCCGGAGGGGACGGCCGTCCTCGTCGTATTCCACGGTGACCTGGCTCTTGCCGTCGGGCCGCATGTAGGGCACCAGGCCGGTCTTGCGGACCAGGGCCATCTGCTTGCACAGCTTCTGGGACANGGCCAGCGGCAGGGGCATCAGCTCCGGGGTCTCGTCGCAGGCGTAGCCGAACATCATGCCCTGGTCACCGGCGCCGTGGCNCAGCTCGCTTTCGGNCCCGGTCTTGTTCTCCAGGGACTTGTCCACGCCCATGGCGATATCCGGGGACTGCTCGTCGATGGAGGCGATAACGGCGCAGGTATCGCAGTCGAAGCCGTATTTGCCNCGGTCGTAGCCGATGTCCCGGACCACCTCACGGGCGATATGGTCGAAATTCACGAAGCACTCGGTGCTGATCTCGCCCATGATGTGGATNAGTCCGGTGCAGGCCGTGGTCTCGCAGGCCACGCGGCCCTGNGGGTCCTGTTCCATGATAGCGTCCAGAATAGCGTCGGAAATCTGGTCGCAGATTTTGTCGGGATGCCCCTCGGTCACGGACTCGGATGTAAAGAGGTAATGCTTTGCCATGATAACCACTCCTTTTCACTCTTCCCNGAAATAAGCGCGGAGGCAAAAGAAAACACGCGTTTCACCGGCGAAACGCGCGCAGAAAACGTTATTTTCTGCTCCTCATCTGTCGNTATCCGCCGGATTTGGCACCTTNNTTANNNAGGTTGCCGTGGNTTCATNGGGCCGTTCCCTCCGCCACTCTTGATAAGGGAAGATTTAATTGTTANCCGTATCATACANGAAATTCCCCAGCTTGTCAATAGGGATCGGCGGGATTCCGCAAATTCCCCGCCGNAANCTCNGCCGCGCCGCATCCGATGATTGTTTGCAAAAAAGCCATAGACATTTNCCCCCNGAATGGGTATAATTCCCCATATACCACATTTATATTTGGAGGGATCANCCTTGAGACGACTCAACGCCGCGGTGGACCGGTTCGCCTACAACCACCCCAACTTTGGCATTTCCAACCTAATGTCGGTCATCGTGGCCGGAAACGTCCTGATCTACCTGCTGGCGGCCTTCGCCGGGGGNTATNCCGCCGTCAGCTTCCTGAGCTTCAGCTGGTNCCACATCTGCCGCGGCCAGCTGTGGCGGCTGGTGACGTTCATCTTCATGCCGGGGTATTATTCCATCCGGGATATGTTCTGGCTNGCCATTTCCCTGTACTTCTATTACATGATCGGCGCCGTCCTGGAGCGGGAGTGGGGCACGGCGAAGTTCAACCTGTATTACTTCTCCGGCGTGGNCCTGACCATCGTCACCGGCGCGGTAATCGGCCTCCTGTTCGGCGGCTCCATCATCGCCGGNGCCAGCTACGTCAACCTCTCCATGTTCTTCGCCTTCGCCATGCTGTACCCGGACATGCAGNTGCTGNTGTTCTTCATNATTCCGGTGAAAATCAAGTGGCTGGCGTGGCTGGACGCGGCCATCTTCGCTTTCAACATCCTGGCCAGCCTCGCCCGGGGCCGCCTCCTGGGCGCGATCCTGCCCATCGTGGCCCTGCTGAACTTCTTCGTGTTCTTCTGGACCAACATCGCCGACGAAATCGACTACCGCCGGGGCCGCGCCCGGTATCAGACCTCCCACCAGACCATCCACTTCAAATCCGCCGTCCGCCAGCAGAAGAAAAAGGAGGAGGCCCAGGGCTACCGCCGCAAGTGCGCCGTCTGCGGCCGCACGGACACGGACTACCCGGACCTGGAGTTCCGCTACTGCTCCCACTGCGCGGGGTATCACTGCTTCTGCCAGGACCACATCTTCAACCACGTACACTTCACCGAGTAATGGATCATCGGCCACACGGAAGGCTTCCCGCCTATATCTCTCACCCCAGGAGGTGCGTCTATGGATCGCCGGCAAGTCCTCTACACCACCATGACCGAGCGCTTTTTGGAAAAGGAATTTCTGCAAAAGCTGTCCATGGGCCGCCAGGACGTGATCCGCCTCTTCGGCGCGGTCAACTGGAAGGCCCTGCTGTCCCCCATGGTGCCCATCAGCCGCCGCCTGACCTGCGGGGAGGCCCTGACGGCCTTCCGGCCCCTGCTGGACCAGATTGCCGCCGAACCGGAGGAGGGCTGGCTGGCTTTCTCGTACCAGACCGCCTCCTCCCTTCTCTTCCCCCAGCGGGAAGCGCCCCGCGCCCCCGCCCAGAGGGACGGGGCGCTGTGCTTTCTGCGGTTCCTGCAATTTCTTTTCGGCCTGGAGCGGAAGGCCCTGCCCTTCGATCCCTGGCTGGATTTCGCCTTCTGCACGGAGGAGGAGCTGTCCCACAGCGCCGTGGCGGAGGAGTACCGCCAGTTTCTCCACTGCTTCCAGTGGGAGTTCGTCTATGAGCTTCTCCGCCTGGGCCGGGAGGTCACGCCCTTCCGCACCCTGGAGCATATCGCCGGAGTCCACCACGCCGCCATGACCGTGGCCCGGGCCTTCAAGGCCGGCGGCGGGAAGATCGACCTGGCCCTCATGTCCGGCGCGGCGGCGGGCCATGATTTGGGAAAATTCGGCTGCCGCCCCGGCGAGCGGGTCCCCTACCTCCACTATTATTACACCGACCTGTGGTTCACCTGGCGGAGCCTGAACACCATCGGCCACATTGCCGCCAACCATTCCGTGTGGGATTTGGAAATCGAAAACCTCTCGGCGGAATCCCTGGTGCTGGTGTATGCCGACTTCCGGGTCAAGCAGTCCCGTGGAGCCGACGGCCAGGAGATCGCGGAGCTGTTCTCCCTGAAGGACGCCTTTGACGTCATTCTCAATAAGCTGGACAACGTGGACGAGGCCAAGCGCCGCCGCTACCTCTTTGCCTACGCCAAGCTGCGGGATTTCGAGGAATACCTTACCTACTTCGGTGTGGACACCACTCTGGAAAACCCCTCCGCGCCGCCCTGCCCCCGGCCCGCCGCCGCCCTCACCTCCCCGGACGAGGTGGTCTACGCCCTGCGCTACACCGCCGTGGACCACAACATCCGCCTGATGCACCGCCTGGGCCGGGAGCACCTGTTCCTGGCCACCCTGGAGGCCGCCCGCAGCGAGAAGGACCCGGCCCGCCTCCGGGCCTATGTCTCCATTTTCCAGGAGTATTTCACCTATTGGAGCGCCGGGCAGAAGGAACAGACCCTGGAATTTCTCTACGAGCTTCTGATGGCCGCCGACGGCCACATCCGCCGCCAGGCGGCGGCGCTGATCGGGGCGATCCTCGCCAACTTCCTCTCCGGCTACAAGAAGGAGCTTCCCGCCGGAGCGGCCCCGGACCCCTCGGAGGAGCGGCCCTTCCAGCTTTGGGCGGAGTATTTGGAGCGGCTGATTTACCCGGACCACCGCCTGACCCCCCGGCAGACCAGCATGATCCGCTACCAGGCCAAAACCGTGGTGGACGCGCTCCTCACCGCCTGCACGGTGAAGGACGCGCCCCGGTTCGCCGGAGAGCTGTTCCGCCATTACCGCCAGCCGGAGCAGGTGGAGGAGGACGCCGCCTTCGCCCTGCTGGACACGGTGCTGCACGTCCCCCTGGAGCGGGTGGACGGCGGGGCCCGGAGCGTCCTTGTCCGTTTTGCCGCCTGGTGGCTGGACCACGGCGGAGCCCCCCAGAAGGCGGCGGCCCTGCGGCTCTTCCGCCACCTTCTCTCCGCCCTGCCGGAGGACGNNCNGGAGCNCGCCCTGGCGGCNCNNNCGGTGGAAGCCGCGGACTGCGCCGAATCCACGCCCCTGCTGTACCTCCAGGCCCAGCTTGGCGGCCGCCTGGGGCTGANCGAATCGGACCGCTGGGCCTGCCTGGACANGGCGGAGGCCGTCAGCGGCGTGTTNCTGGACAATCTGAAAAGCGCCACCCCCTGGATNNTAAAGGCNGCGGGCGTGGAATACCTCTTNAACCAGGTGGAGTACGGCGGAGCCAACGTCCTCCACATCGCCACCCANTTNTCCAACCTGATCAAGGTCAGCGAAAACGTGGTGGTCCGCCGGATGGCGGGNCAGGCCCTGCTGGCTATGGCTCCCTCCCTGACGCCGGACCGGCGGAACGAGATCGCCGTGGAAATGAGCAAGGCCCTGGAAACCGGGCAGGCGGAGATCTCCAAATATATCCCCGAGTACCTGGGCCAGTTCGTCCTGTGGCTGACCCCAAGGGAGCTGGACGAGGTGGTGGGCCAGCTNGACGGCCTCCTCTCCTCCGCCAACGCCGACGTGGCAGCGGCCTCCCTTGCCACGGTGGGCTANCTTCTGGAGCATTACGCCCTCTACGCCCAGCGGTTCGGGGAGGACGAGCGGACCCTGACCCTCCGCCGCCGCCGGATAGCGGGCCTGCTGCTGAAGGGCCTGGCCGCCCGGAGGGAGGCGGTCCGCCAGGAGGCCCTTCACGTCCTGGGCTCCCTCTTCGCCTCCCGCTGCCTCAGCTACGGGGATAAAACCACCCTCTTCACCCTCATNGCCAAAAAGGTCCTCTTCCTCATCACCGAGCAGCCNGAAGAGGAGCTGACCTTCTTCTACACCGCCGCGGCCCTNAGCCANATTTACCGCTTNATCATCCTCCACCGCATCGACAGCGGNCCCTTCCAGTTCCGCCGCCCGGAGAAGGTGGCCTTCTTCCCCGGCACCTTCGACCCCTTCTCCCTCAGCCACAAGGGCATCGTCCGGGCCATCCGGGACCTGGGCTTCGAGGTCTATTTGGCGGTAGACGAGTTCTCCTGGTCCAAGAAGGCCCAGCCCTCCCTGATCCGNCGGCANATCGTCAGCATGTCCGTGGCCGACGAGTTCCACGTCTACCTCTTCCCCCACGACATTCCGGTGAANCTGGCCTCCCCGGCGGACCTGGACCGTCTGCGGAGCGTNTTNGCCGGGCAGACNCTGTACCTGACCGTAGGNTCCGACGTGGTGTCCGGGGCCTCCTCCTANAAAGCGCCCCCCAGCCCCGGATCGGTCCACAGCCTGAACCACATNGTCTTCCGCCGCTCCAGCGACGCCCAGGGCCGGGAGATCGAGGCGGACCTCTCCATTCTGGAGGGNGACGTGATCCAGCTCCAGCTTCCCACCCACCTGGAGGACATCAGCTCCACCCGCATCCGGGAGAACATCGACCTGGGCCGGGACATCTCCAACCTCATCGACCCCTCCGTCCAGGACTATATCTACCGCAACAGCCTCTATCTCCGGGAGCCCCAGTACAAGCGGATTCTCCGGACCGGCTTTCTGGACTTCCAGTGGGTGGAGGTCCCGGACAGCGCCCTGTGGGAGGAGCTGCGGGCCTCGGTCAGGCACGTTCCCGCCCACAACCACCGGGACNGCGTTCTCATACTGCGGACATTCGGCCCCCGCCCCCGNATNNTGGGCTTCCTGACCCTGCGGACGGTGGTCAGCCGNAAGCTGTANGAGGCCCTGGGGGACGTGGAGCTGGCGGACGCGGTGCGGCAGAACACCGCCGGCTCCATCCGCCTGCTGACNGGCCTCTATCAGGCCAAAACCCCCGCCGGGTACGAGATNGGCCAGCTCCTGCTGACCGANGCCCTCTCCCAGGCCATGACGGAGGACTGCGGCTACGCCGTGTGGCTGTCCTCCGCCACCAGTCCGGAGCTGCTGGACCTCCTGGCCCGCCAGGGNTTCGTCCAAATCGCCGGAGACAGCCGCCGNCCCCTGCTGGCGGTGGATATGCGNTCCCCGGCGGTGCTNCTGCAAAACATCCCCACCACCTTGAAGGAGCCCTTCTCCTCCCACCGGCAGGTCCTGGCGGCGGTCCGGGAGGCCCACCACCAGCTNCAGCGGGCCATCTGCGGCCTGTATCCCGGCGTGCTGGTGCTGTCNTTGAANGCGGAGGTCATCTACCACCGCCTGGTGGGGAAGCTGACGGCNCTGAACGGCGTGCCCCCGGAGCCGGTAACGCCCCGGGTCCTGGGCCCCAAGATGTGCGTNCCCTTNGGAAAGATTCTCCGGGGCAACGCCGTGCCCAACACCGTCACCAAGACCATCCATACCGACAAGGTCTTCGCCCCGGACCTCCGCTCCTTCACCATCCAGGCCTTCCCCGGCTACGCCCCTCTGGAGAGCCAGGTCCGGGCCATCCGCTCCTTCCAGCGCCCGGTCATGCTGGTGGACGANGTGCTGCACTCCGGCAACCGCATCACCGCCCTGGACCCCCTCCTCCGGCGGGAGGGCATCGAGGTGGACCGCTGCGTGGTGGGCCTCCTCTCCGGCCGGGGCCGGGACCTCATGTCCGCCAAGGGCCGTAAAGTGGACAGCGTTTACTTCATNCCCAATATGCGGACCTGGTTNATGGAGTCCACCATCTACCCCTTNATCGGCGGCGACACGGTGGGCGGGGCCAAGGCCTCGGTCCCCGGCCTGACCCCGGCGGTGAACCTGATTCTGCCCTACGCCTTCCCCCGGTTCTACAAGGAGTGCGGCCGGGCGGCGGTGTTCCAGTTCTCCAAGACCTGNCTGGAAAACAGCCACCGCCTGCTGCTGGCCCTGGAGTCCGCCTACCGGGAGGGCTACGCCCGGAACCTGACCCTCTCCCGTCTCAGCGAGGCGGTGATCCTCCCCCTCTCCCCGGACAAGGGGGACTGCCTCCGGTACGACCCCAGCCTCCCCGCCTCCACCTGTGTGGAAAACGACCTGAAAATGCTCCTCCGTATGCGGGATCTGCTGGAATGAAATCAAAAAAGCGGCAAAGCCGCTTTTTTGAGAGGGGATACGGCCCGACTGCGCGCAAAGACCGCCCACCGTTGGTGGGCGGTCTTCACACTTGCGGGCTGAGAGGTGGTTTCTCTGACATACACGCCGCCAGAGAAAACTTATTTGATTTCATTCGCGGCGTACCTGCGCCTGCGGGCGCGTTTCGGAGGCCCACCGCTGCGAAGCGGCGGCTCTTAGGCCGGAGATCGCCGCGAACTCTGCGAGGCTCTTTTCTGCCTTTTACCGGATTCCCGTGACCTTGTAATCCTGGTCCTCCACGGCCTTTTTCAAGGCCTCGTCGGCGATCTCCGCCGCCAGCGTCACCACGGCGGTGCCGTTCTCGTGGCTCACCGCCGCCTCCTGGACCTCCGGCAGGGCTTCCAGGGCCTTCTTGACCCGGGCCTCGCAGTGTCCGCACATCATACCCTCAATGTTCATGGTCTTTTCCATTGTGTTCTGCTCCTCCTTATAATTTTTTTTGCCGGGTTTCATGGGTTTATCCTTACCGCCGTCCCGCGGGTTGACGAAATTCAGCCGCAGGGCGTTGGAAACCACGCAAAAGCTGCTCAAACTCATAGCCGCCGCGCCGAACATGGGGTTCAGCGTCAGCCCCAGGGGGATGAATACCCCGGCGGCCAGGGGGATGCCGATGGTGTTGTAGAAAAAGGCCCAGAAGAGGTTCTGGTGGATATTCCGCAGAGTGGCCCTGCTGAGCCGGATCGCGGCGGGTACGTCGGTAAGGCGGCTCTTCATCAGCACCACGTCCGCCGCGTCGATAGCCACGTCGGTGCCCGCGCCGATGGCGATTCCGGTGTCCGCCCTGGTCAGGGCCGGCGCGTCGTTCACGCCGTCGCCCACCATGGCTACCTTCCCCTGGCGCTTCAAGTCCCGGACTACCTGCTCCTTGCCGCCGGGAAGGACTCCGGCGATCACCTCGTCCACGCCCGCCTGGGCGCCGATGGCCTTGGCGGTGCGCTGGTTGTCTCCGGTAAGCATGACCACCCGCAGCCCCAAGTTTTTCAGCTCCTGAACAGCCTGGGGGCTATCCTCCTTGATCACGTCGGCCACGGCGATCACGCCCAGCGTCCGCTTCCGGGTGAGGCTGGCGAAAAACATGGGGGTCTTTCCCTCCGCCGCCAGAGCTTCCGCCCGGGCTGCCAGGGGGCCGGGGTCAATGCCCGCCTCCTGGAGCATGGCAAGGTTTCCCCCTATACACTCCCCGCCATTCAAGGTTCCCCGGACGCCCCGCCCGTGGACGGCGGTAAAATCGCTGACCGGGACGGCGGCCAAGCTCCGCCGCTGGGCCTCCTCCCCAATGGCGCGGCCCAGGGGNTGCTGGGACGGCCCCTCCAGACCCGCCGCCAGGGCCAGCAGNTCCGCTTCCGTCTGCCCCTCGGCAGGCAAAATGTCCGTCACGGTGGGNTCGCCGCTGGTGATGGTGCCGGTCTTNTCNAGGACCACGATCCCGGTCCTTCCGGCGGCCTCCAGGCTGGCGGCGGTTTTGAACAAAATTCCGCTTTTGGCCCCCACGCCGTTGCCCACCATAATGGCNACGGGGGTAGCCAGCCCCAGGGCGCAGGGGCAGGAGATCACCAGCACGGAAATACCCCGCGCCAAGGCGAAGCCCACGCCCTGGCCCAGCAGGAGCCAGACGGCGGTAGTCACCAGGGCCACGGCGATGACCGCGGGCACGAAGACCCCGGACACCTTGTCGGCGATTTTGGCGATGGGGGCCTTGGTGGCGGCGGCGTCGCTGACCATCTGGATAATCTGGGACAGGGTGGTGTCCTCGCCTACCCGCGTGGCCCGGCATTGCAAAAAGCCGGACTCGTTGATGGTGGCGGCGGACACATGATCGCCGGGGGCCTTGTCCACAGGGACGCTCTCGCCTGTTAAGGCGGATTCATTTACAGCGCTTGCGCCCTCTAGGACGACGCCGTCCACCGGAATATTCTCCCCAGGCCGGACCACGAACACGTCGTCCTTCTGGACCTCCTCGATGGAGACGCTGACCTCCTGGCCGTCCCGGAGCAGCACCGCCGTCTGGGGGGCCAGCTTCATAAGGCCCTTGAGGGCGTCGGTGGTGCGGCCCTTGGACCGGGCCTCCAGCATTTTTCCCACGGTAATCAGGGTCAAAATCATGGCGGCGGACTCAAAATAGAACTCGTGCATATAGCCCATAACCCCGTCCATGTCCCCCCGGACCTGGGCTCCGGTCATGGCGAAGAGGGCGTATGTGCTGTAGAGAAACGCCGCCGAGGACCCCAGAGCCACCAGGGTGTCCATGTTGGGGGCCCTGTGCCAGAGGCTCTGGAAGCCGCTGATAAAGAACTTCTGGTTGATAACCATAACAATGCCCGTCAGCAGAAGCTGCAACAGGCCCATAGCCACGTGATTGTGCTGGAAAAAGGCCGGAACGGGCCAGTTCCACATCATATGGCCCATGGAAAAGTACATCAAAACCGCCAGGAAGCCCAGGGACCAGCAGAGGCGGCGCTTCAAAACCGGGGTCTCGCGGTCCTCCAGCGCCCCCGCGTCCTGGGCGGAGGCCTGGGCCTTGGCCCCCTTCTGGGCCGCGCCGTAGCCCGCCGCCTCCACCGCCCGGATGACGTCGCCCGGGGCGGCGGAGCCCTCCACGCCCATGGAGTTGGTGAGGAGGCTCACGGAGCAGGCGGTGACGCCGGGGACCTGGGAAACCGCCTTTTCCACCCGGGCGGAGCAGGCGGCGCAGCTCATGCCCGTGACTGTGTATTGTACCATAAAATCCACCTTTCCGAAGGTTGCGACCGATAAATATCTGTAATATTTTCTGCGGAATCTACTGGAAGTATACCTATTTCATCAATTTCTGCAATGTGGCCACCAGCTCGTCGATAGTCTCGTCATGGCCCTCCCGGATGTCACGGGCCACGCAGGTGCGGATGTGCTGGGCCAGAAGCTCCTTGTTGAAGGCGTTGAGGGCCGCCGTGGCGGCGGCTACCTGGGCCAGCACGTCGGTGCAGTAGGCCCCCCGCTCCACCATGCCCCGGATGCCCCGGATCTGGCCCTCCACACGGCTGAGGCGGTGGAGCAGGCGCTTGATCTCCTCCTCCGGCCGCTCCTTGGTTTTCGGGGTGGTCTGTTGGTCCATGGAACCCGCTCCTTTCGCCGCAAATACCCGGTGGGGGTATCTAAGATGGGGCCATTATATACCCCCTGTGGGTATTTGTCAAGAGGAAATTGGAAATCCCGTTAAATTTTTATCCAAGTCGGTTTTGACAAAAAATCAACGGCTTTTTCTCGAAATTTTCAAGAAAAAGCCGCCGTTTTTACAGTAAAGGCAGATTTCCGGACAGGTAATTTATTGACTTCTTAGGGCCGAATATTGCTATGCCGGTATACCCCGGGTCCTCCGCCGCCGCTAATTTCTCCCGGTACTCGCCGTAGTCCCGGCACCCCTGGGCCAGCCGGGAGAAGTCCACCGCCGTGACCTGGGAAAATTCCGGCTGGGATAGTTTTTCCCAAAGGGCCGTCAGCGCCGCGCCGCTGCCCCGGAGTATGGGGACCGGCAGGCGGCTGATGCCGGGATGGGTCTTTCCGGCGGCGTCGGTCAAATCCTCCCCGACGATTTCCGGAAACCGCTTCCCCAGGGTGATGCCCAGCAGGGCGGCGGTGTTGGCGGCCAGGCCTTTCGGCAGGTCCTCCCGGATGATCATTACGCATTTTTTCGCTTGTCCGTCCATGACGGCTCCTCCTTTTCTCCTCTCCGCAAAGCCCGGTACTCCCCCGGCGGGAGNCCCATCAGGCGGGTGAAGGCGTTTGTAAAATGGCTCTGGTCGGAAAACCGGGTTTCCANCGCCGCTTCCAGAGGGGAGGCCCCTTGATCCAGCAGGGCTTTGGCGGCGGAAATCCGGAGAGCTTCCAGATATTGGTACGGCGTGACCCCCTTCTCCCGGAGAAAGGCCCGCAGAAGGGTGGAGCGGCTGAGGCCCGTGTGGCGGCAGAGACGGTCCAGGCTGATCCGCTCCCCCAGGCGCTCCGCCATGAAGGCGCAGGCGGAGTCAACCTCCCGCCGCCCAAGGGGCTGGGGCTTTCGCGGTCCCGTTGGGGCCGGGAGGCGTTTCAGGAAATCCGCCAGCCGGGCCCCGGCCTCCTCCCCCTCCAGAATGCGGAGGTGCAGGGCCCGGAACTCCGCCGCCAGATCCTCGTCCCGCAGCACCGGGGCGGGGAACACGGGGTCCGGGACTCCGGCCAGGGCGGCCGCCGCCTCCGGCGGGAGGTTGACGCTGCGGTAGTTCAACCCGCCGCCCACCTCGGCGCAGGCGTGGCTCTCCCCAGGGTTCAGCAGCATCAGGTCCCCGGCTTGCAGCCGGTACTCTTCACCGCCCCAAAGGAGCTTTCTCTTCCCTTTTTCCATCAATCCCACAACAAAATACGGGTGGAAATGGGCGGGGAAGGGCCGGGAGAGGCCCTGGAACCAATAGGCCTCGATACCCAGACCGCCGTTGTAAACCGCCTTCCGGCTCTGCTCTGACACCGCGCTCACCTCTTTGGGAGGATTATACCACAGAACGCGGGGGCTGGCTTGTAAAATATCTTCATGTTTTGGAGTTGTCAAACGGTCGGTTTTGCTATACGATGTCTATGTTTCTCTTATGAAATTGGACCGGATGGATCGCCTTTTCCTTTTACGCAGGGTGTATTCTGGTGCTTGACTGCGGCGCGTCTGGGGAGGCGGATTCGGCCCCGGTCTGTTAGCGGGGGACCGGGGGCGGGGGTGAGGAAAGATTTGTGAAAAATGGCGCTTTGCCTCTTGTCAGATGATTGGAAATTGTTTATAATACTAGGGAAGAAAAGGCTGCGGCCTTTCCCCATAAGCCCCCACGGTGGGATTGGAGGTGTGGTCATGGCAAACAAACGATCATTTTTCTCCCGGCTGTTCGGGAACGCTCCCGCGGAGGGACCTCCGGAGGACGCGCCGGAACAAGAACGGGAGGACGTTTCCCCTCCGCCGCCGGAGCCGGACAACTCCTTCTTGGAGCTCCCGCCGGAGCACAGCATATACCGGCTGGCCGGACTTTGGGAGGCCCAGGCCTCCAGCCTGCCGCCGCCGGAGTTTCACATGGCCGCCCCGGAGGCCCTTCTGCCTCGCGGAGACCTGGACCGGGAACTGTCCCGGCTGAAAACAATTGTCACCAACACCGCCGCCAAGCGGGCGGATCTGGCGTTTCCGAAAATCCGGGACGGCGAACCGCCTCCCCCTGTGGACCTGGACGCCCAGGTGGTGGTTTTCCTGCCGGGAAACCGGCTGACCGCGTGGCTCTTCGCCTATCCGCCGGTAGGCGGCGGCAAGGAGCTGACCAGGGAGATGCTCTCCGGGGCCCTGGACGGCGCCGGAGTAACCTACGGCGTGGACAAGGGGCTGCTGGACAGCCTGCCCGGCCAGGACCGGCGCTACTTCCGGCTGTATCTGGCCGCCAAGGGCGACCCGGTGGTCAACGGCAAGGACGGGACCATTGTGGACCTCTTCCCCCGGAAGGTGGAGCGGGAATACAAAATAAACGACCGGGGCCAGGTGGACTACACCACCCTGAACCTGGTGCAGAACGCCGAGGAAGGCGCGGTCATCTGCCGGATTCTCCCCCCCACGGAGGGGACCAACGGCCATTCCGTGCTGGATGAGGAGCTTCCCGCCAAGGACGGCCGCCCCGCCGTGCCGCCCAAGGGGCGGAACACCGCTCTCAGCGAGGACGGCACCGCCCTGGTGGCAGCCCGGTCGGGACACGTGGAGTTCACCGGGCGCACCTTTGAGATTAAGCCGCTCCTGGAAATCGGGGGAAATGTGGATTTTTCCACAGGGAATATCAACTATTTGGGGGATATTCACATTCACGGCGACGTTTGCAGCGGTTTCACCGTCCGGGCCATGGGCAGTATCACCGTGGACGGCGTGGTGGAGGCCAGCAGCGTGGAGGCCGGCGGGGACCTGATTGTAGCCAAGGGCGTTCAGGGCAACGACCAGGCTGTCATCCGCTCCCAGCGGAACGTGTTTGTGAAATATCTGGAAAATTGCAGCGTGTACGCCCGGGGAAACCTTCAGGCCGACTGCATCATCAACTGCGAGGTTTACAGCGACGGGGACGTTCAGGTCCGGTCCGGCCGGGGAACCATCATCGGCGGGAGAATCCGGGCCGCCCGGACGGTCAGCGCCAGCATCGTGGGCTCCAAGTCGGAGCTGACCACGGCTATCGACCTGGGCGGAATGCCCTGCGAGGATTTCGAGCGGGAGCTGCTGCAAAAGGAGATTCACGATCTGGAGGAGGAGCTGGAAAAGACCGTCCTCCAGCCGGAGAGTCCCCACAAGCTGCAAAAGCTCTCCACCACGCGGATGAAGCTCTCCATCAGCAGGAACAAGCTGAACCTCTTTGACAAAAACTCCGGAGAGGCTCCGGCGGAGACGGAGGAGGGGGAGGAGAAAAAATCCCCCTGCCGGCTGGAGTTCGGCGTGGCCTACGGCGGAACGGAGATTATCATCGGCCCCGCCCTGTACCGGCTGAACCATGAAACGCATCACTCCAGCGCCTCTCTGGTCAACGGGGAGATTCAGATTATCTGAGCGGTGGATATTTATACTATACTACATCTTTTTCAGAAGAAAGGGGGGATTCGGTGGACACCGTGTTCGCTCAAGCGGATTTGGAGCGGGCCTTCGACCAGGTCGTCCGGCAGGTTACGGAGCAGATTGGCGGCATAAGCCTGACTCCGGGCGGACGGCCGCCCCGAGGCAAGGTCTGCACCGTGACGGCTATTTTCGAGAGCGGCTTCCATTCCAGCCTGGCTCTCTGCGCCGAGACCTCTGTGTTCGTGCGGATCACCCAGCACATGATGGAGTCGCAGCAGGTCTCCCCGCTGGATGTGGAGGATTTTACCAAGGAGTATTTCAACGTCCTCTGCGGCCATTTGGCCGCCCTCCTGTTCCGGCCCACCCGCATTGCCTCCCGCTTTGGGGTGCCCTCCTTCTACCAGGGGGCCTTCCATCCGGAGGGATACCGGGCGCAGTTTGCGCTGGCCTATTCCAGCGATCTGCGGGAGAATGTGCAGATTGCCCATCTGGTTGCCAGCGGGGAGTAGCCCCGGCCGCGCTTATTTATCCGGCCCGCCTATGGGCGGAGCCCAGGCCTTGTTTGACTAACGGCCTAATATTCATCTTTATTAGGAAAGAGGTGACATCAACTATGGGAAAACGTGTTATGGTGGTGGACGACTCCCGGGTGATTGAGCTGCAAATGCGGAAGCTTTTGGAGGAGACGGACTATGAGGTCGCCGCCTACTGCCGCGACGGCGAGTCGGCTATCACCGCCTATGCGGAGGTCAAGCCTGATCTGGTGACTATGGACATCATTATGCCCGGTATGGACGGTCTGGAGACCGCCCGGACCATTCTGGAGGAGCATCCGGAGGCTAAGATCCTTATGGTTTCCTCCCTGGCCTATGATGATACCATCAGCGAGGCCAAGGAGATCGGCGCTAAGGACTTTATCTACAAGCCCTTTGACCGGGATCAGATTTTGGCCGCCTTTGACAAGGTCATGGCGGAGGAATAATGTGTCGGCCCTCTCCGGGGCTTCGGCGGGTGTACCTCGGTGAGGTATGGGGTATCCGCCGGAGGCGGGGAGGGCTGATTTTTTGTTGGGGCTTGCCCTTGGGAGTGCTCGCCCTAGCGGGCGGGGTGGGTTTCAGCCCTCTGGAGGCTGGGTAACGCACCCCCCATTCTTTCTTTTTCTTCCGGAAGAAAAAGAAAGAATGCGCCGTGCACGGTGGAAGAAAGAAAAAGAAGCGGCGCGCAAGAGCTGCTGTCGATAACAGGTATACCTTTAGCTCGCGGTGTGGTGCGGGCGGGGGTTGGTGGTTGACGATACCTCTTCCCTCTATTTGCGCTGACGCACTTTGGTGGGTGTTGGGGGGCTTTTCTTCTATCGCTTTGTTTTCTCTTCTGTTTCCCTGTTCCGCTTTCCTTTTCCCTCTTCTCTTTTCCTCTATTATATTCCTCCGCTTCTTCTATTCCATTTATTGGGAAATATATTTTAGAGTTGGTGGTATCAAAATGGACGGCTTGGTGGAAAATATAGATAAGCTCCACACCACAGAGATGGGTGTGGAACGCATTAAACGAAATTTGCAGCTCCAAACCGATGATGTTGTTCAGTGGTGCAAAGCACGGATTCTGGATGAAGGCGCGGAAATCGAAAGGATCGGAAAAAACTGGTATGTCACGGTGGGCGGTTACAGGATTACTGTCAATGCCCGCAGCTATACCATTATTACCGCGCATAAGGTGAAGGGGTAAACTCCATCCGGATGCTTATGTTGATTCTTTTCAACTGCTTGATGCCATGCGGCGGCTATATACGTTTGAAAATGAGATTTTGAGCGTCAGGAACCGTAAAAGTGAAAGACAACAAAACAGGAAAACGCCGGGAGGGGGCTCCTGGCGTTTTCCTGTTTATTTACATCATTTGTTTACATCAGCGTATAGAGAATCTTGGCCATTTGGCCTCTTGTGATGGGGTTATGGGGGCGGAAGGTATTATCCGTGTAGCCGCTGATCACGCCTTGCGCCGCCATGGTCTGGATATAGAAGGCGGCGTAGGAGGGGATGGTATCTCCGTCGGAGAAGGTGAGATCCACAACGGCGTAGCCCTTCTCCTGGGTGCGGCCTATCATGGCGGCGGCCTGGGCACGGCTGAGGCTGGCTCCGGAATTGAAATACAGCTTGCCGTCCTTGCCTGTCGTGCCGTTGATGATGCCCTCGGCGTAGAGGCCGCGGACGGCGGCCACGGCGTAGGAGGGGATCTGAGTGTTATCCGCGAAGGGCAGGAGAACTTCGGCGTAATCGCTGTCCTTCAAACCCAGATACCGGTAGAGCATGGCGGCGAACTGGGCGCGGCTGACGTTTTCATTGGGCCGGAAGGTGCCGTCGCTATAGCCTGTGGTAATGCCTGCGTTATACAGGAAATCGGCGTAATCCGCCGCCCAATAGCCGTCGATATCCGTGAACTTATGGCCCACACCGTTGGCGGGGGTATCCACGGAGAAGCGGCCGATATTGCCGGAGATATCCTTGGCGGTAACGGTGACTCGGAAGGCTTCCTGGGTCTCGCCGGGATTAGGCAGGGCTACCTTGAACGTGCCTGTGGCCGGGTCGTACTCCCCGGCGGGCGTGCCGCTCAGGGTGATGGTCACGGACTCGGCGGGAAGAAGGCCGTCCACCGCGTCGGCCACGACGCCGGTAACGCTCCATTCCTCCTGATTCAGCTGGGCGGTGATGACGGGGACGTCGTTAT
Organism: Oscillibacter sp.; assembly: GCA_014799855.1. Taxonomy (GTDB): domain Bacteria; phylum Bacillota; class Clostridia; order Oscillospirales; family Oscillospiraceae; genus Oscillibacter. The sequence continues at coordinate 1,005 of JAAVHG010000059.1, read as the reverse complement.
CGGGACTGCCGGAAAGGGCCAGGATATGGTCCATGTAAACCGTGCCCGTCCGCTCCTCAGTCTGACCCTCCGGGGCGGTGATCTGGAAGCCCTGGAGGATGGCCCCGTCGAAGGGCACGGAGGCGGTGGCCTGCCGCCAGCCTGTGAAGTCCAGGCCGGTCACAGTCTGGGCCGTCTCGTTGCCCAAAGCGTCGCCGAAGAGAAAGGAGAAGTTATTGCCGGAGCCGTCGCCGTACAGCCAGAGGCTGACCGCGGCGTAAGGGGCGGTGATGGCCGGGGCGGAAGGCTTCGCCGCCCGCCACTGGGCCGCGTAGCTGCCGCTCTCCGTCAGCTCATAGGCGATTTTGCCGGAGGCGCGGCCTATGCGCACACTGTCGCCGGCGGTGTTGAGGCTGTATTCCAGATTGCTGCCGCCGCCGCGGAAGATGGTGGTGGTTCCTTCAAAGCTCTCAAGGAGGGCCGCTGAGCCGCCGCCGGAGGGCAGAACCGGGGCCGGGGGGGCCACGGTGACGGCCACGGAGGCGGTGCAGTCCCCGGCGGTGACGGTGATCACGCCGCTGCCCTCGCCGGAGGCGGTGAACACGCCGTTCTGATCCACCGTGCCAAGCTGCTCATCCACCGTCCAGGTGAAGGCCTCCGGGTCCGCTTTCAGCTGCTTATGCTGGTAGGTGGCGGAGGCAGTCAGGGCGGTGGTGAAGCCCACGGCGGTATTTAATGTGGTAACCGCCGCGCCGCTGGCATCCCGGACCGTGAGGCCGTCGGGAGTGGAGACGGCGTAAATCTCGGTGGAGCCGCTTTTGCCGTTATTTTCCGCCGTGACGGTGACGGTGCCGCCCGCCGCCGGGGTAGTGAGGACCCCGTCCTCCAAAGTTCCGGCGTCGGTGGTCAGGCGGTAACGCTGGCCCTCCATGGGGATATAATTGGTGTCGATGGCGGCGGCGGTGATATTCACCTTACTGCCCGCCAGAACATACTGGTTGTCGGCGCTGACGTAGAAGTGGTCCA
>JAAVHG010000058.1 GCA_014799855.1 Oscillibacter sp. | reverse complement strand
AGATTTTGTGGGCGGAATTGGCGGGACAACCTGAACGCCGTCCGCAGCCTGGGCTAGTGCCTTTCGCAGAAAGGAATGGTCATATGCGCAAAAAATTATTTTTCATTTGCATTATTGTTCTATATCTTTCGAGCAACTTTATGCTTTATACCATAACCTATGGCCATAACTCTCTCTTTTTATTGTATAAAATTATTTATGGAGGACTCTTCTTTGTAATCCTTTATTGCGCATATAAGTATTTTTTGAAAAAGCATAAATAGTGAGGCTAACGATGAGGTAGTGGCAACGATGGTCAAAGAGTTTGAAATCCAAGGCTGCATTTGCAATCTTCCGTCAGAAATGACCGAGGAAAAATTTTGGCATACGGTGATATCGGGAGGACTGAGCCATGGATAAACAGCGGGGAGCCTGATTGGCATAACGATCGACAGGACCGCCGGAGCATGTTTGAGAAAAAAGGAGTGAGTTCTATGCGGGACGCGGAAAAGACCGTCGGCAAAATCGCCGACAAGTCCAAGCTGGCCTATCTGGGATATCTGGAGGACGAGGACGGCGATCCCACGCCGACGATTCGGGCGATGCTGACTCCGCGGGAGCGGGAGGGTATTCGGGTGTTTTACCTCTCCACCAACACCTCCTCCCAAAAAGTGGCGGCCCTTCGGAAGAACCCCAGAGGGTGCCTCTATTTTGTGGACAGCCGCTTTTACCGGGGCGTATGCCTGTCCGGCACTGTGGAGGTGTTGGAGGATTCCGCTTCCAAAAAGCGGCTGTGGCGGACAGGGGATACCATGTATTACCGCCAGGGCGTCACGGACCCGGACTACTGTGTGCTGAAATTCACGGCGGAGCGGGGCCGGTATTACAGCAATTTCAAATCCGAAAACTTTGCAATTCCAGATTGACCGAAAGTTTCCATGTATGACTCTCGACAGCTTTCGCAGACTAATCCCAAAGGAGGCCTGCGATATGGAACACATGGAACCCGCACCCCTCTGGGAGCTGTTCTGCCTCACCGGCGAGCCCCTGGCCTATATGCTGTACCGGTCGATTGAGGACGAAAAAGATAACTTGTTGTCATAAACAGGGAGTTTTATACTTCCTGTACATAGGAGGGAGAGCGTTTTGGCGGGTACGCCCTGCATCGTCACAACCGGAATAGTTCTCCGGGAGACGGAGACCAAGGAGACGGATAAAATCCTCACCCTTCTCACGCCCGGCCGGGGAAAAATCTCTGTCATCGCCAGGGGAGCCAGGCGGAAGGGATGCAAATTCGCCGCCTCCGCCCAGTCCCTGGCCTGGTCCGAATGGACCCTGTACCAGCGGGGCCAGTGGTATTACGCCCGGGAGGGCTCCACCTTGGAGCTGTTCAACGGGCTTCGCGCCGATTTGGATGCCCTGGCCCTGGGCTTTTACTTCGCCGAGCTGACGGAGGCCCTCACCATTGAGGAAGCCCCTTCGGAGGAGCCTCTGCGCCATCTGCTGAACGGGCTGTACGCTCTTTCCACTTTACACAAGCCGCCGGAGCTGGTGAAACCCGCCTTTGAGCTGAGGCTGTTGTGCGTCAGCGGCTACGAGCCGTTGGTGGACGCCTGCGCTTACTGCGGCGTGGAGGAGCCGGAAGTGCCCGTGCTGGACGTGGCGCAGGGGGTCCTTCGCTGTAAGACGTGCGGCGGAGCGGTGGGACCCGCGCCCTCCGTTCCCCTCTGCCGGGACTCCCTGGCGGCTTTGCGGCATATTGTGTACGGAAATCCCAAGCGGCTGTACAGCTTTTCCCTGGGGGCCGGGGCCCTGGCGCGGCTGGACCGGGCGGCGGAGGCCTTTCTCACCGCCCAGCTGGATCGGGGTTTCAAGACCCTGGACTTCTACAAGAGCCTGCGAGCACCGTCGAATTAGAATACATTTTGTAGAATTTATGAAAAACTATACAAAAAGGAGCGGAGGATGACAGAATTTGCCTTCGGTCCCTGCCGTCTGTCGGTGGATGTGGAGGCCACGCGGGCCTACTACGCCGCCTGCCCCCTCCCCTGGGTGACCTGCGATTGCGCCGGATGCCGGAACTTTGTCCGGGCGGTAAAGGAACTGCCTCCGGCGGCCATGGCGTTTTTCGATGCCCTGGGCCTGGACCCGGAGAAGCCCGGGGAAACCTGCTGGTACTGCCAAGTACCGGGCGGCGTGTCCGGCGGGGCCTTTTACCATCTGGCGGGCGTTCTGCCGGAGGGCTTTCCGCCGGAAGGGCTGGGACAGCCGGAGTGGATTACGGTGGCGGAGGGATTCGAGGCGGCCTTCAAGCCGGACTGTGATCTGCTGCCGGAGGACTTTCCGCGCCCCTGCTTTCAAATGGAGTGGAGCGGAGTGTTTCCCTGGGTTCTGAATGAAACGAACCCTTATGTTGACTGAACATACAAGGAAATTCCCTTTACAGGAGGCGGTATCATGAGCGAAATGTTTGACAAATCCATCCGCACCCTGGAGCTTCCCCGGGTGCTGGAGCTGCTGGCGGGACAGGCCGTCNGCGCCGAGGCCAAGGAGCGGGCCCTCCGGGTCCGGCCCGAGACGGAGCCNGAGGAGGTGCTCCGTCTGCTGGACCAGACTGACGCGGCGCGGCAGATGANCGGCCNCCACGGAAGCCCCTCNTTCGACCGGGTGAAGCCCGTGGCGGAGATTCTGGACCGGGCGGACCGTGGCGGGGCGCTGAACACCCGGGAGCTGCTGACCATCGCGGGCCTCCTCACCGCCGCCCGCCGGGCNAAGGAATATTTTAACGATAAAACCGGGGAGAAAACCGCTATCGACCACCTGTTCCTGTCCCTCCACGGCAACCGGAGCCTGGAGGANCGGCTGAGGCGGGCCATCCCNGACGAGGACACNATCGCCGACGCGGCNTCGGCGGAGCTGGCGGATATCCGCCGCCATATGCGNGCCGCNCAGGCCAAGAGCCGCCAGATTCTGCAAAAAATCATCTCCTCGCCCACCTACGGAAANATTTTGCAGGAGACTATCATCACCCAGCGGGACGGCCGCTTCGTGGTTCCGGTCAAGGCGGAGCACAAGGGGGACCTGCCGGGGCTGGTCCACGATATTTCCTCCTCCGGGGCGACGCTGTTTGTGGAGCCCATGGGNGTNGTCCAGGCCAACAACGAGTACGTGGAGCTGGAGGCCAAGGAGCAGAAGGAGATCGACCGGATTCTGGCGGAGTTCTCCGCCGAGGCCGCCGCCCACAAGGAGGGCATCCAGTGGGATTACGACGCGCTGGTCCACCTGGACCTGATCTTCGCCCGGGGCCAGCTCAGCTACCAGATGGACGGCGTGCGGCCGGAGATCCGCCGGGACGGTCAAATCCGCCTCCGGAAAGCCCGCCACCCCCTGCTGGACAAGAAGTCCGCCGTGNCCATCGACATTGAGCTGGGCGGGGCCTTCGACACCCTGGTCATCACCGGNCCCAACACCGGCGGCAAGACCGTNTCCCTCAANACCCTGGGCCTGCTGACCCTNATGGTCCAGTGCGGCCTGCACATCCCCGTGGGGGACCGGAGCGCCGTGTCCGTGTACGAACGGGTGCTGGCGGANATCGGCGACGAGCAGAGCATTGAGCAGAGCCTGTCCACCTTCTCCGCCCATATGGTGAACATCGTCTCCATTTTACAGGAGGCGGACCGGCGGAGCCTGATCCTCTTTGACGAGCTGGGGGCGGGCACGGACCCGGTGGAGGGCGCGGCGCTGGCNATCGCCGTCATTCAGCANGTGCGGCAGATGGGAGCCCGCGTGGCCGCCACGACCCACTACGCGGAGNTGAAAACCTTNGCNATGACNACCGCCGGGGTGGAAAACGCCTCCTGTGAGTTCGACGTGGAGACGCTGCGGCCTACTTACCGGCTGTTGATCGGCATCCCCGGCAAGTCCAACGCCTTCGCNATCTCCCGGCGGCTNGGCCTGCCGGAGGACGTGATCAGCGCCGCCAGNGANCAGCTCAGCGGCGAGGGCGTCCGGTTTGAGGACGTGCTCACCCAGCTGGAGGCCAAGCGGCAGGCCCTGGANAAGCGGGAGGCGGAGGCGGACCGGCTTCTGCGCCAGCGGGAGGAGGACGCCCGCAAGGCCCGGGAGTTCCGGGAGCAGATGGAGCGGGCCAAGGAAAACGCCCGGAGCCGGGGGGAGGCGGAGGCCAAGCGGGTCCTCCGGGACGCCCGGTCCACCGCCGACNCGGTGTTNGCCCAGNTGGCGGAACTGCGGAAGGCCCAGGAGAGGGCGGAGCGGTCCCAGGCCGTCAACGACGCCCAGGCGGAGCTGCGCCGCACCCTCAACGAGGCGGAGGAGGCCATCGGGGTCCGNACCTTTGATCAGATNCCCATNCCNAAGCCCAGCCGCCCCATTCAGGTGGGGGANCTGGTGGAGATTCCTGGCGTGCGCACTCCGGCGGAGGTGGTTTCCGTNNGCANGGACGGCGTTCTCCAATTGAAAGCCGGGGCGCTGAAAATGAAATCCAAGGCCGNNGAGGTCCGCCTGATCGAGAGCGGCGAGCGGGCGGCCATGAAGAAAACATCCCCCTCCGCCATCCGCCAGAGCGCCGACAGNCAGCTCCGGTCNGCCGCCGCCCGTGAGCTGGACATCCGGGGNATGGAGACNNTGGANGCGGAGAGCGTGGTGGAAAATTTCCTCTCCGCCGCCGTCATGGGCCGGCTGGAGACCGTCACCATCATCCACGGCAAGGGCACCGGNGCTNTGCGGAAGGCNGTCCACNGNGTNCTCCGCCGGAACCGGGCGGTNAAGAACTTCCGCCTGGGGGTCTACGGCGAGGGAGAGACGGGCGTGACGGTGGTTACGTTAAAATAAGGAAAAGGGCCGGNCCGGAGGCAGGGAAAAGTGATTGCCTCCGGTCCCGGCTCATATCGTGGTATTGCTGAAAATCAAACGTTTTCTTTATGAAAACGTCCAAAGTTGTCGGCAAGCCTTCTAAAATGGTTGACAATCCCGCGGATTTGTGGTAGATCATTATCCAGCGGCGGCGAAGGGAAGCGCAAACGTTTGCAACCTTTTGTCCGCCCGCGGAGAATAGGAAACAGGGGGAGAAGCGGCGGCGCCGGTTCTTCCTCTCTTGTCATCAANNGGCAGGGAAGGGAGAGGCTTTTTTTGATTGAANCCTTGGACTATCTGCGCCAGCTGAACACGGCCTCCGTGNTGCTGCGGCTGTCGCTGGCNATGCTGTGCGGCGGACTCATCGGCCTGGAACGGGGCCGGAAGCGCCGGGCGGCGGGCTTTCGCACCTATATGCTGGTGTGCATGGGCGCGGCGCTGACCATACTGCTGAGCCAATACGAATTTTATATGCTGAACACCAGCTGGGCGGCCATNGCCGCCGAGGTGGGNATCCGCACNGACGTAAGCCGNTTNGGCGCGCAGGTNATCAACGGCATCGGNTTTCTGGGCGCGGGCACCATCATCGTCACGGGCCAGCAGCAGGTGAAGGGCCTCACCACCGCGGCGGGCCTCTGGGCCTCNGCCTGNATGGGCCTCGCCATCGGCGCGGGGTTTTACGAGTGCGTGGCNATGGCCTTNCTGCTGATTTTCCTGTCGGTCCACATNCTCTCTCCCATTGAGCTGCGGATCATTGAAAACGCCCGGAATATGAACGTGTTTGTGGANCTGAACTCNATNGAATGNATCNGCCAGGTTATNGNGTGCATCAAGGCCCAGGACGTGACCATTTACGAGGTGGAGCTGGACCACGGCAAGGTCAGCAAATCCCGCAACCCCAGCGCGTGGTTCTCTCTCCGCCTGAACCAGAAGGGGACGCACGCACGGCTGCTGGCCTCCATTTCGGAGCTTCCNGGCATCCACATTGTCCATGACATTTGAGAGGAGGGGTTTGGATGCTTTCTATTTTTGACAGCCTGCGGGAGCTGACGGTGCTCTCCGTCGCCGTGCGGATGCTGCTGGCGGTGATCTGCGGCGGCGTTATCGGCATTGAGCGGGAGTTCAAGCGGCGGCCGGCGGGATTCCGGACCCACATNCTCATCTGCNTGGGNGCGGCCATGACCACCCTGACCAGCCAANATCTCTACCTCTACATGGGNCTCTACACGGATATGGCCCGTCTGGGCGCCCANGTNGTGGCGGGNATCGGCTTTATCGGCGCGGGCACCATCATTGTCACCCGCCGCCAGCGGGTGAAGGGCCTCACCACCGCGGCGGGCCTCTGGGCCTCCGCCATTATCGGNNTGGCCCTGGGCGGCGGCTTTTACGAGGGCGGCCTCTTTNCCACGGGNCTGATTCTNCTGGCGGAGNTGCTGNTTTCCCGGCTGGAATACCGGATTCTGCAAAGCTCTCCCGAGGTGAACCTCTACATAGAGTATACCGACAAGGCCTGCCTGGAGGAGCTTTTGCGGCTGTTCCGGGAGTGGGANCTGAAAATCATGAACATGGGCGTTATCCGCCCGGAGCGCAGCGACACCCACAACGCCTGCGCGCTCTTCAGTCTGCGGCTCAACAAGGGCTGCAACGAGAATCAGCTTCTGGAGTATGTCCAGGCCACCCGTGGGGTTGTGGCCGTCCGGGAGCTGTGACNCAAAAACAAATCCTCAAAGGGACTGGCCCAGGCCGGTCCCTTTGTCCATATATGGAGAATATCAGTCGGCGGCAAGCGGACAATTTGTCAAAAACGGCAGTTGACTTTCCCGTCCNGCCATGATAACGTAATAGTACAATCGAAAATTGGCAAGGGAAGTCCTTAGGAAAACGGCGAAAGCCTGCCGAAGGCGTGAAACGCTCAGGCNTCCGGGTANGGATNAAAACTAGGGATGGATGCGGCTCTGGAGAAGTCCGGAAACGGATACCGAAGGTGCAAGGCGGNCNNGGTCAACGGGTTTCGCTGAATCTCTCAGGTAAAAAGACAGAGAGGAAAATTCCGCCGGCGCGGTGTGTGGCCGGGGGACGTTTCCTTTTTGCGGGNCCGCAGACTGCGGGTCCCGTTTTTCCTGCCTTTTGGAGAAAAAACCGCGCATGATTTTACNCGGCGGAAGCCGCAANGGAGGGAAAATATGGAAATTCTAAACACGATTCTGGACTTTTTCAGCGGGCCGCTGAACGACTTTGCCTGGATGTACACCTTTCTGCCCTGCGCCATTGCCGGAGGCCTGTTTCTGACCATCCGCAACGGCGGCGTGCAGTTCGTCCACTTNGGCCACGCCATGAAGAACACNGTGGGCAAGATGTTTACCAAGCAGGAGGCCGGNGAGGGGGCCGTCACCCCCATGCAGGCGGTGACCACCGCCCTGTCCGCCACCGTAGGCACNGGCAACATCGTGGGCACCTCCCAGGCCATTGCCATGGGCGGCTACGGCGCGGTGTTCTGGCTGTGGCTGGCGGCCNTGGTGGGCATGGTGACCAAGTATTCCGAGATCGTTTTGGCGATCAAATACCGTGANCGGGACAAGAAGGGCGACTGGGTCGGCGGCCCCATGTATTATATTTCCAAGGGCCTGGGNAAAAACTGGAAGTGGCTGGCGGCGCTTTTCGCCGTCTTTGCCACCCTGGCCTCCTTCGGCATCGGCAACATGTCCCAGGTGAACAGCATCACTGGTTCCGTCATCGGCGCGTTCGCCGCCTTCACCACCGTCTCCTCCAGCATGGAGCTGACTCTCAAGTGGATCATGGGCGTGGTGCTGGCGGTTCTGGTGGCGGTGATTCTGCTGGGCGGCATTAAGCGCATCGGCGCCGTTACGGAGAAGCTGATCCCCTTCATGAGCATTTTCTATATCCTCTTCACCCTGGTTGTCATCGTCGCCCACGTGGGCGGCATTCCCGACGCTTTTGNGAAGATTTTCTCCACCGCCTTNACGCCCCAGGCCATGTTNGGCGCCACCACCGGCATTGTGCTGAANCAGACCATCATCTGGGGCCTGCGGCGCAGCGCCTTCTCCAACGAGGCGGGCTTNGGCTCCGCGGCCATCGCCCACGCGGCGGCGGACACCAAGGGNCCCGTGAACCAGGGCCTGTACGGCATTTTTGAGGTNTTNGTGGANACNATCGTCATCTGCTCCCTCACCGCCCTGACCATCATTTGCAGCGGCGTGGAGATTGAGTTCGGCGTGAAGCCCGGNAGCGAGCTGATCACCGCCGCTCTGGCGACCGTCTTCGGCGGNAAGTTNGCGGCCCTGTTCGTGGCTATCGCCTTGGCCCTCTTCGCCTTCTCCACCGTTCTGGGCTGGTCCCTGTACGGCACCCGCTGCGTCCAGTACCTCTTCGGCCACAAGGCCGTGCGGGTGTTCCAGGTGATTTTCATTGTGGTTGTGGTTGTAGGCTGTGTGTCTCCCCTCAGCTTTGTGTGGGACGTGGCGGACACCTTCAACGGCCTGATGGCGATCCCCAACTTCATCGGCNTGTTNGCCCTNTCCGGCGTNGTGGCGATGGAGACGAAGAANTATTTCAGCGACAAGAACAATCTGCGTTAACCANAGCTGGGGCCAGCAGGNCNTGGCGGGCAAAAAAGCCCAGGAACGAAAGTTCCTGGGCTTTTTATGATCNACGAAATGGNGGCGGNCAGTTCGGATAGTGCCTGTCCCAATCCTTATCTTCTTTTGAGGACATACAGAGCCGGGTCAACGCAAGGACGATAGACAGAAATCCCATTTATTCTACTATCCGTTGGAGATTTTGCCCAGAGGATACCAGACGCAAACTCAGCAAGCTGTATCCCAATATTCTAATTCCTAACTCGGTGAAATACTTTTCAAAAAGCGGAAAAAGCGGGGACGGCGGATATATTCCCGCAGCATATGTATCCGCTCCTCACTATTTCAAAACCAACTCGCCCCAGCGGCCGCACTCGACAAAGCCCACCCTCCGGTATAGCTCCGCTACCGCGTCGTAGCCCGCCATGAGCCGGGGCTTTTTCCCCTTTTCCAGAATCCGCCTGGTCAGAAACCGGCTGATTTCGCTGCCCAAGCCCTGGTGCCGCCACTCCGGGACCACCGCCACGGCGCCGACGATTCCGCACTCGTCGTCCTCCGACCCAATGGAGCCGGTGCCGATGACCTGGCCGTCCCGTTCCAGCTGGTATACCTCGGATAGGCCCAGAGACAGCCGCCGCTCCCAGTCGGCGGACCAAGTGTCGAATTTAGCGTGCTTCCGGTAATACTCATGGCTCTTCTGCAAAACGTCAAACACATCCGGCAGACGGCCCGGAGACAGGGAAATAACCTCCTCCGGCATCGCCTTGCCCTGATAGACCATGAAGCAGGAGCTGTCCAGCTTCCCGCCCAGGCGCTCCTGCAGGGCCTCGCCGAGGGCGCGGCTGGTGTTCACCTCGGCCACGTCCGCCTGCCGGACCAGCTCCGCGATCTCCTCCGGGTTGACCTTTTCAGAGGCCGAAATGGTGAGAATGCCGCCGGAAAGGTACAGCGCCGCGGTGGGTTCTTCCTCCTCGACGCAGAGATAAAACGGAAAACGGTTGTCCGCCGTGCCGTAAGCCCGCAGGGCGGTCAGGGCCTTGGAGCCGAAGACCCGCTCATAGGCGCAGGCCTGGGTAAAGGCCGGAATCTGGGCCTCCTTTTCCAGATGAATCAGCATGATGTTTTCTTCCTTTCCAAAATCTGTGCCATCAAATTTATAGATCTTTTCGCATGTTCGCTTGCAGAAAATGGACGGTTTCCATCAGATTTTCCTGGTGCAGCGCCGCCGCGTCAAAACGCAGCAGGAAAAAATTCAGATTAAAAAGAGAACCAAGACCGAAAGCGGAAATGACGGTCCCGATTCCTACCTGTCCGCCTAACAGCCAGCCCGTAATAACGACGGTCAAATCCACCACACCCCGGCAGATACCCACAGAGCGGGAGGTCTTTCTGGCCAGGGCAACCATCAGCGCGTCTCTCGGCCCAACCCCCAACGTGCTTTTAATGCTCATCCATGTACCCAAAACCAGCAGTTCAAGACCCGCCAACAGCATCAGCACGCCGCTCCAAAGAGCGTCTGTCTGAGGAATCCAGTTGAGCGAAAGCAGCCAATCCAGAAAAATCCCGCACAGCAGGATATTGGCTACCGTTCCAATGCCAAAACTCTCTCCGAAAAAAACCGCGATGGCAATCACAGCCGCACCCACTATAATCGAAGCGGTTCCATATGTTATGCCGGTTGTCAGGGAAATACCCTGCTGGAGAACGCTCCACGGTTCAAGACCGACGTTGGCGCACAAAGTCATAGCAATTCCAACGGAACTGACCGCCGCGCCCAGAAACACCCAGCCCATCCGGCAAATGTATTTCCAAATCATAAAGAGTAACCCTCCTCATCGTTTTTATGATTTGTCAACACAGCAACGCAATTTTTTAGCACTACTTTTTATACAACTGTTATTTGCTGTCTCTGATTTGTCCAAGATAACGGTACACGCTGGCCTGAGAACAATTTAAGCCTACAGCCACGTCTTTCACAGAGCCCTTCAGCAGGAAAATTCCTCCGGCTTCCAGGTTGGCAATAATATGAAGCCGCTCGTCGGAGGTGAGCCGGTCCGCCGGAACCCCCAGTTTATCCAGCTCCCGGTTTATCGCGTCGATAGTCACGGCCTCTGTGGAATTCCGGAAGGTCTCCGGCCCTGTATGGACAGGGCTGTTCTCACCTCCCACGGAGGGGCGGGCGTCCCGGCCAAAGCCGTCCGGGTGGCACAGGGCCAGAATCTGCTGGCTGAGGGCGTGATACCGGCTGTCGTCAAAATTGATGCACAGCATTCCCACCAGTTTCCCGTTCTCCTTGATAAACATGGTGCTGGACCGGAGATCCTTGCCGTTGATGGTCACGCCGGCGTAGTGGACCATATAGTCCCGGGTTTCGTAGCTTTTGTCCTTTAAAATCCCCAGAGCCACGTTGGTCAGAGGCGCGCCGACGCTCCGCCCACTGACATGGCCGTTGGCGATGGCGACGATGGAGCGGTTTTTGTCGGTCAAATCGTGAAGGGCCACCTCGTAGTCTGGCCCCAGGGCCTTGCCTAGAAACTCAACCAGCAGCTCATAGTTCCGCCGGAGATCATTTGTGGAATTGGACATAAGCTCACCTCTTTTTCTCCGCGGGCGGGAAAAGCCTGCGGGGGATGTCTTTCCGGTGGAAACGCACAACGCGCACGGGTCATTCGCTTCTTGAAAATCGGAGCCGGAGAAACGCCGCGCCACCAATTTTGGGGGGAATTTTTAGACGGCGGGAAAAATCCGGTATTTTCGGGGCGGTTTTTCATCGGGACAGGCCGCCTCTTTTCTCTCATTATATGCTAAGAACTCTCTACTGTCAAAAGCAATTTTTCTTTGCCAAGATAAAATATTATCACAGTTTTTTATTTATATTTACTACAAAAAATTTTTGCTGAAAATGTTTATTCATACAAATCGCAAGAAAACCGGCGAAATTTTCTTGACGAAAAATTATAATTGTGATAAAGTTGTCTCAACAAGAAGAGAGGAGGCATTTTATGAAAAACGTCATTCAAACAGACAAGGCCCCCGCGGCCATCGGCCCTTACGCTCAGGCGGTGCAGGCCGGCGGCGTGCTGATCACCTCCGGACAGCTGCCCATCGACCCCGCTACCGGCGCTTTCCCCGAGGGCATCGAGGCCCAGACCAAGCAGTCCCTGACCAACGTAAAATCCATTCTGGAGGCCGCCGGCACCGATATGGGCCACGTCATCAAGACCACCGTCTTCCTGAAGGACATGAACGACTTCGCCGCCATGAACGGCGTGTACGCCACCTTCTTCGGCGAGGGTGGGTTCCCCGCCCGGTCCGCCGTGGAGGTCGCCCGCCTGCCCAAGGACGCGCTGGTCGAAATTGAGGTCATCGCCGTTCCCTGATTCCCTTTGGGAGAACGATACTGTCCGCCTGCCGGAGAGCGTTTCAGCTCCCGGCGACCGGGGTATTCTTTTTGCAATTTTTTTGTGAAAGATACTGTCCGCCAGTCCCAGGGCCGGATTCCGGCTCCCGACGACCGGGGTATCCTCTAAAAAACAATTTAATTTTGGAGGTAATCTTAAAATGGACAAGAACATGACCAACTATCCCCTGCCCGTCCCCGCTCCCCATCACTTCACCTTCGCCGTCCGCGACCTGCCCCAGGTCACCATCGAGCAGCGCGAGCGCGCCCTGAAGGCTACCCACTACAATGAGTTCGCTTTCCCCTCCGGCATGCTGACCATTGACATGCTGTCCGACTCCGGCACCACCGCCATGACCAACCACCAGTGGGCCAGCCTGTTCATGGGCGACGAGGCCTATGGCCGCAACACCGGCTATTATGTCCTGCTGGACACCTTCCGCGACATCTTTGAGCGCGGCGGCGAGAAGAACTGGAAGAAGATCATCGACCTGGTCCGCACCGACTGCCGCGACGTGGAGAAGATGATGAACGAGGTTTACCTCTGCGAGTACGAGGGCGGCCTGTTCAACGGCGGCGCCGCCCAGATGGAGCGCCCCAACGCCTTCATCATCCAGCAGGGCCGCGCGGCGGAGTCCGTGCTGATGGAGCTGGTCAAGAAGGTTCTGGCCCAGCGTCATCCCGGCAAGGTCTTCACCATTCCCTCCAACGGCCACTTCGACACCACCGAGGGCAACATCAAGCAGATGGGCTCCGTGCCCCGCAACCTGTACAACAAGGAGCTCCTCTATGAGGTTCCCGAGGGCGGCAGCTACGAGAAGAACCCCTTCAAGGGCAACATGGACCTGGACAAGCTCCAGCAGCTGATCGACGCCGTGGGTCCCGAGAATGTGCCCCTGGTGTTCACCTGCATCACCAACAACCCCGTCTGCGGCCAGGCCGTGGCTATGGCCAACATCCGGGCCGTCAGCGAGATTGCCCACAAGTACAACATCCCTTACGTGCTGGACGCCGCCCGCTGGGCCGAGAACGCTTACTTCATCAAGATGAACGAGCCCGGCTATGAGGACAAGTCCATCGCCGAGATCGCCACCGAGATGTTCTCCTACTGCGACGCCTTCACCATGTCCGCCAAGAAGGACGGCCACGCCAACATGGGCGGTATGCTGGCCTTCCGCGACAAGGGCCTGTTCTGGAAGAACTTCTCCGATTTCAACGAGGACGGCACCATCAAGACCGACATCGGCGTTCTGCTGAAGGTCAAGCAGATCTCCTGCTACGGCAACGACTCCTACGGCGGCATGAGCGGCCGCGACATCATGGCTCTGGCCGTCGGCCTGTATGAGAGCTGCGATTTCAACTATATGGACGAGCGCGTGAAGCAGTGCGAGTATCTGGCCCAGGGCTTCTACAAGGCCGGGGTCAAGGGCGTGGTTCTGCCCGCCGGCGGCCATGCGGTGTATATCAACATGACCGAGTTCTTCGACAACAAGCGCGGCCATGAGACTTTCGCCGGCCAGGGCTTCTCCCTGGAGCTGATCCGCCGGTACGGCATCCGTACTTCCGAGCTGGGCGACTACTCTATGGAGTACGACCTCAAGACTCCCGAGCAGCAGGCCGAGGTGGCCAACGTGGTCCGCTTCGCCATTGACCGCAGCCGCCTGACCCAGGAGCACCTGGATTACGTCATCGCCGCCGTCAAGGCCCTGTATGAGGACCGGGAGAGCATCCCCAACATGCGCATCGTCTGGGGCCACAACCTGCCCATGCGCCACTTCCACGCCTTCCTGGAGCCCTATCCCAACGAG
>JAAVHG010000057.1 GCA_014799855.1 Oscillibacter sp. | reverse complement strand
GCCCGTTTCAGGCAGTTGAAGCTGCGGACGGAGAGGTCCAGCTCCTCAATGGTCATTTCCAGCACCTTGTCCCGCTGGGCCTCCGCCTTCTCCACCACGGTGGGCTTGCTGCCCACGTTCTCCGAGAGATCCGTGAAGAGGGTGAAGTGGTCGCAGAGGATCTTCGCCCCCAGGGACACCGCGTCCCGGGCGGAGATAGTGCCGTCGGTCCAGACCTCCAGCGTCAGCTTGTCGAAGTCGCTGGAAGCGCCAACACGGGTGGGCTCCACCGTATAGTTGGCCCTGTGGACGGGGGTATAGATGGAGTCTACGGCAATGGTGCCAATAACATTTTGCTGCGGCTTGTTCCGGTCAGCGGGCACATAGCCGCGGCCGTGGGAGAGCGTGATCTCCATGTTCAGGGCGGCGCCATTGTCCAGCGTAGCGATGTGCATGTCAGGGTTGAGCACCTCGACCTCGCCGTCGGCCTTGATGTCGCCGGCAGTAACCTCGCAGGGTCCCACCGCCTCGATATAGACCGTTTTCACCGTCTCGCTGTGCAGTTTCGTCAGGAGGCCCTTCACATTTAAAACGATCTCCGTCACATCTTCCTTCACGCCGGGAATGGTGGAAAACTCATGCTGGACGCCGGCGATCTTGATGGTGGTCGGCGCGGTGCCCGGCAGAGAAGAAAGCATAATGCGGCGGAGCGCGTTGCCCAGAGTCGTGCCGTATCCCCGTTCCAGGGGCTCCACTACGTACTTGCCGTAGGTGGCGTCACTGGGGTTTTCGATACACTCGATCTGGGGCTTTTCAATTTCGATCATGCAATTACCCTCCTTCATCTTCTCATTGCGGCGGCGCGGCAAAGCGCGCCGGGGACAGTTCGTATCATCCTTGAGGGCAGCCTCCGGTTACTTGGAGTACAACTCGACGATGAGGTGTTCCTCAATGGGAAGATCAATGTCCTCGCGGGCGGGTTCTGCAATGACCTTAGCCACGTTGTTATTGTCCATTTCCAGCCACTTGGGCACCACGCGGGAGCTGTTGGCCTCCAGGGAGCCCTTGAACTTGTCAAGAGAGCGGGACTTATCCTTCAGAGCGACCACGTCCCCGGTCTTCACCAGGAAGGAGGGGATGTTCACCTTCTTGCCGTTGACGGTGAAGTGGCCGTGCAGCACCAGCTGACGGGCCTCGGCCCGGCTCATGGCAAAGCCCAGACGGTAAACCACGTTGTCCAGACGGGTCTCCAGAATGGACAGCAGGTTTTCACCGGTCATGCCGGACTTCTTGTTGGCCATGACGAAATAGTCGTGGAACTGGCTTTCCAGCACGCCGTAGTACCGCTTGGCCTTCTGCTTTTCACGCAGCTGCATGCCGTACTCGGAGAGCTTCTTGTTTCTCGCGTTGCCGTGCATCCCGGGCGCGTAACCGCGGCGCTCGATGGAGCACTTATCCGTATAGCAGCGGTCGCCCTTCAAAAAGAGCTTCTGGCCCTCTCTGCGGCAAAGGCGGCAGACTGCGCCGGTATATCTTGCCATATCGCTTGTTACCTCCTCTTCTGATTACACGCGGCGGCGCTTCGGGGGGCGGCAGCCGTTGTGGGGAATGGGCGTGACGTCCTTGATCATGGTCACTTCCAGGCCCACGGCCTGCAGCGCCCGGATGGCGGCCTCACGGCCCTGGCCGGGGCCCTTGACAAAGACCTCCACGGTCTTCAAGCCATGCTCCATGGCGGCGCGGGCGGCGGTTTCCGCCGCGGTCTGAGCCGCGAAGGGAGTGGACTTCTTGCTGCCCCGGAAGCCCAGGCCGCCGGAGGAAGCCCAGGAGATGGCGTTGCCCTGGGTGTCGGTAACGGTCACCATGGTGTTGTTGAAAGAAGAACGAATATGGACCTGACCGCGTTCGATATTCTTTCTTTCACGGCGGCGGCGGATAACCTTCTTGCCGCCAGACTTGTTAGCTGCCATTTCGATTCTCCCTCCTTACTTCTTCTTGTTGGCAATGGTCTTCTTGGGACCCTTGCGGGTGCGGGCGTTGGTCTTGCTGCGCTGGCCCCGGACGGGGAGGCCGCGGCGGTGGCGGATGCCGCGGTAGCAGCCGATTTCCGTCAGGCGCTTGATGTCCAGCGCGGTCTGGCGGCGGAGATCGCCCTCAACCACGTAGGCGTCGATGGCGTCGCGGAGCTTCTGCTCGTCGGCGTCGCTGAGATCTTTTACGCGGGTATCGGGATTGACTCCCGTCTGCGCCAGGATATCCTTGGCGCTCTTGCGGCCAATGCCATAGATATAGGTGAGGCCGATTTCGATACGCTTATCCTTCGGCAGGTCAATACCGGCAATACGTGCCATACTCTTTCAGCACCTCCAATTTTAATGTCAGCCCTGTCTCTGCTTGTGCTTGGGATTCTCGCAAATGACCATGACGCGGCCTTTGCGGCGGATAACCTTGCACTTTTCGCACATGGGCTTCACGGACGGTCTTACTTTCATAGCTTGAAACCTTCCTTTCAGCTGTCAGTGGTTTGTATCTGCTTCCCGGCGCTTATTTGCTGCGCCAGGTGATCCGGCCGCGGGTCAGGTCATACGGGGACATTTCCACCGTCACCTTGTCGCCTGGCAGGATCCGGATGAAATTCATTCTGAGTTTCCCGGAAATATGAGCCAAAATCGTGTGTCCATTTCCAATGTCAACCTGGAACGTTGTGTTGGGCAGAGCCTCCACCACAACACCCTCCACTTCGATCATGTCGGATTTTGCCAAGCACTATCCCTCCTGGTCCGGAATCGTCTCCTCGCGGCAGGCCGCGAGAGTCCTGCGAAGCTCACTGTTTGTGATCTTCTCGCCGCTTTTTATTTTTTCAGCCAGCCGGGTGGAGCTCTCCTCCACGAAAAGCACATGCCTGCGCTTTTTCCGCTTCGGAGACTCCGCCTTTCTGGATTTGCCGTCCGCCAGAAGGAGGTACTCTCCCTCCACCGCCAGCACAAAGAAGAGCTTTCCCTTGTCCCGGCCGGCGTTGGAACGGACGATATTTGCTTTCGCGATCTCCATAGCCTTCCCCCTCAGATGGCGGGAGCCGTTAAAATCTCCGGCTCCCCGTCGGTGATGAGGATGGTATTTTCATAGTGGGCGGCCCACCTGCCGTCCAGCGTCTTGACGGTCCAGCCGTCGGAGAGCTGCTGGATGGCGGCGGAACCGGCGTTCACCATAGGTTCGATCGCCAGGGTCATGCCGCGGAGCAGCCGGGGCCCCCGGCCGGGACGGCCGAAGTTGGGAATCTCCGGCGGCTCGTGCATCTTGGCGCCCACGCCGTGGCCCACGTATTCCCGAACCACGGAATAGCCGTGGCTCTCCACGTAAGTCTGGATGGCCGACGAGATGTCCTGCAGCCGCTGCCCCTCCTTCGCCCAGCGGATTCCCTCGAAAAAGCTCTGCCTGGTCACGTCGATCAGGTCCTGGGCCTCCGGAGAAATTTTTCCACAGGGGAAGGTGGCCGCGCAGTCGCCGTGGAATCCTCCAATGTACGCACCTACGTCAACGCTGACAATGTCGCCCTCTTTCAGCACCCGCTTTCCCGGGATGCCGTGGATGACCTCGTCGTTCACGCTGATGCAGGCGCTGGCCGGATAGCCTTGATAGTGGAGGAAAGACGGAACCGCGCCCTGCTTGCGGATGAACCGCTCCACCGCGCTGTCGATCTCATGGGTTGTTACGCCGGGCCTTACCATTTCCCCTGCCAAGGCACGGGCAGCCGCGGTAATTTTTCCGGCCCGGCGCATCAAATCGATCTCGTGCGGGGATCTGAGGGTGATCATGTCTGCCTCATTTCCCCAGCGCCCGGAGGATGGCCTGGGTATTTTCCTCCACAGTGGTCTGATTCTCCACAGTTTTCAGGAGGCCTCGCTGACGGTAGAAATCCTTCAGCGGTTCCGTCTCCTTATGATAGACCTCAAGACGGGCTTGCACCGTCTCGGGGGCATCATCTTTGCGCTGGACCAGCTTGCCGCCGCAGCTGTCGCAGACGCCCTCCTGCTTGGGGGGCACAGCCACCACATGGTAGCTGGCCCCGCAGTTTTCGCAGACGCGGCGTCCGCCCATCCGCTCCATAATCACCTGGTCGGCGATCTCAATGGAAACGACGGCGTCAAACACAATTCCGGCCTTCTCCATGGCCTCCGCCTGGGCGATGGTGCGGGGCACGCCGTCCAGGATATAGCCTTTTTCGCAATCCTTTTCCGCCAGACGCTCGGTGATGATCCCGATAATGACCTCATCGGGCACCAGCTGGCCCGCGTCCATGAAGGACTTGGCCTTCAGGCCCGTGGGGGTACCGTTTTTAATGGCGGCGCGAAGGATGTTGCCGGTGGAAATGGTGGGGATATCCAAAGTCTTGCAAAGCCTTTCGGCCTGGGTGCCTTTTCCCGCTCCGGGGGCGCCCAACAGGATCAATTTCATGGAAAACGCCTCCTCTTTCTTATTCCAGGAAGCCCTTATACTGACGCATCAGCATCTGGGATTCCAGGGCCTTCACGGTCTCCAGGGCCACGCCCACCACAATGATGACGGAGGTGCCGCCAATGGCGATGGAGTTGCTGCCGACAATCTTGCCGGCCAGCAGCGGGCAGATAGCCACGATAGCCAAATAAATGGCGCCGAAGAGGGTGATCTTGTTCAGCACCCGCTTGATGAATTCCACAGTGGGCTTGCCGGGACGGAAGCCCGGGATAAAGCCGCCCTGCTTCTTGAGATTGTTGGCAATCTCAACGGGGTTGAACTGGATGCTGGAATAGAAATAGCTGAACCCGATGATCAGGATGAAATACACCACGATATACACCAGGGACTTGGTGTCAATGGCATCGTAGATGCTCCGGGAGACGGTGCCCTCGTCGGGAATGCCGATGAAGGCCCACACGGTGATGGGGAGAGAGGCAATGCTCTGGGCGAAGATGATGGGCAGGACGCCCGCCATGCTCACCTTCATGGGCAGNTTGCTGCTCTGGCCGCCGTACATCTTCCGGCCCACCTGGCGCTTGGCGTACTGGACGGGNATCCGGCGCTCGGCGTCGTTGATGAACACGATGAACANGATGAGGGCCAGCATACCCACCACCAGCAGCGCGGCACCCCAGGGAGCCATGGCGTTATTGAGCATACTCTGGGCCTGGGCCGCGGAATAGCCGTTGGCGGTGAGGGTCTCCATGGTAACGGTGCCCGCGCGGACGCCGGACCAGGTCTGGATGCCGGAAACCAGGCTGGAAACCATGTTGGGAACCCGGGACAGAATGCCGGCGAAGAGGATGATGGAAACGCCGTTGCCCACGCCGAACTCCGTCACCTGCTCGCCCATCCACATGACGAAGGAGGAGCCAGCAATCATGGTCACCATAATGACCAGAGCGGGCCAGACGCCCTCCGCGCCCATGGCCAGGGTGCCGTAGTTCTTCATCATCATATAATAGCCGAAAGCCTGCAAAACGGCGATGGCCACGGTGGTGTAGCGGGTGATGGACTGGATCTTCTTCCGGCCCTCCTCGCCGCCGTCCTTAGCCAGACGCTCCAGATAGGGGATGGCCACGGTCAGCAGCTGGATGATGATGGAGCTGTTGATATAGGGCTGCACGCCCAGGGCAAAGACGGTGGCGGTGGCGAACGCGCCGCCGCTCATCACGTTGTAAAGCCCCAGGATGGTGGTGCCCATGGAGTCCATGGTGGACCGCAGGGCCTCCACATTTACATAGGGAACCGTAATGGCGTTGCCGATCCGGAAGATCAGCAGAATGAGAACGGTAAAAATGATCTTTTTCCGCAGCTCGGGGATTCCCCACGCCTTACGAATCGTTTGGATCACGTTACATCACCTCAGCCTTCCCGCCAGCCGCTTCGATAGCCTCCTTGGCAGAAGCGGAGAAAGCGGAAGCCTGCACTGTGACTTTTTTCGTGATCTTGCCGTTGCCCAGCACCTTGTAGCCGTACTGGCACTTGGAGAGAATCCCCTTGTCCAGCAGCGCCTGGGCGGTAACGGTTTCGCCGTCGGCGAAGGCGTTCAGGGCGCTGAGATTGACAATCTCCAGGGGCTTGGCGAAGATGTTGTTGAATCCGCGCTTGGGGACGCGGCGGGCCAGAGGCATCTGGCCGCCTTCAAAGCCAATGCGGACCTTGCCGCCGGAGCGGGCCTTCTGGCCCTTGTGTCCGCGGCCGCCGGTCTTGCCGTTGCCGGAGCCGGAACCCCGGCCCTTGCGGTACGCCGGACGGACGGAACCCTCGGCGGGAGACAGTTCGCTCAGTTTCATCATGGGTGCCTCCTTACTTTACTTCCGTGACCTGCAGCAGATAGCCAATCTTGGCGATCTTGCCGCGGGTGGAATCGTTGTCGGGCTGTACGGTAGAGTCACCGATCTTGCGCAGCCCCAGGGAATGAGCCGTGGCAACCTGCTTTTCCAGGCGGCCGTTCAGGCTCTTTACCAGTTTCACATTTAAGTTTGCCATTTTCTGCGCCTCCTTAACCCACGATCTCTTCCACGTTCTTACCGCGGATCCGGGCGACCTCTTCGGGACCCCGCATTTCCTTCAAACCCTGGAACGCGGCGGCGACCACGTTGTTGGGGTTGTTGGAGCGCAGGCACTTGGTACGGATGTCCTTGATGCCGGCGGCTTCCACCACCGCACGGACAGCGCCGCCGGCGATCACGCCGGTACCGGGGGCGGCGGGCTTCATCAGCACGCGGCCGGCTCCGGCCTCGCCGATGGTCTCGTGGGGAATGGTGGTCCCGGACAGCGTGACGTTGATCATGTTCTTCTTGGCGGCCTCGATACCCTTGCGGATGGCCTCGGGGACCTCGGCGGCCTTGCCCAGGCCGTAGCCCACCTTGCCCTTGCCGTCGCCAACGACAACCAGGGCGGAAAATTTCATGACGCGGCCGCCCTTCACGGTCTTGGATACGCGGTTCAAGTATACGACCTTCTCGATATACTCGCTCTGCTCTCTTTCAAATCTAGGCATATCTGGTTCCTCCTCCCTTAGAATTTCAGGCCGCCCTCACGGGCGCCCTCGGCCAGGGCCTGGACACGGCCGTGATACAGGTAGCCGCCGCGGTCGAAAACCACGGTCTCGATGCCCTTGGCCTTGGCCCGCTGGGCAACCAGCTGACCCACGGCCTTGGCGGCGGTCACGTTGCCGCCGTAGCCCTCGATATCCTTATCCAGGGAGGAAGCAGAGACCAGGGTGACGCCATGCACGTCGTCGATCACCTGGGCGTAGATGTTGGCCTCGCTGCGGAACACGTTCAGACGCGGCATCTCAGGGGTGCCGGAGAGCTTGGCGCGGACTCTCTTGTGGCGCTTTTGGCGCTGGGCGTTGGTATTGGGTCTTTTAATCATATCGGCACACCTCCTTACTTCTTAGCGCCGGTCTTGCCGACCTTGCGGCGGATAACCTCGTCGGCATACTTGATGCCCTTGCCCTTATAGGGCTCGGGGGGACGCTTCTCGCGGACCTCGGCCGCAAACTGGCCGACCACCTGCTTGTCGCATCCGTTGATGACGATCTTATTGGGAGCGGGGACGTCAATGGTGATGCCCTCGATCTCAGAAACGATCACCTGATGGGAGAAACCCAGGTTCATTACCAGGTTCTTCCCCTCCTTGGCCACGCGGTAACCCACGCCGTTGACTTCCAGCTCCTTCTTGAAGCCGTCGGTCACGCCGACCACCATGTTATGGAGGATGGTGCGGGTGAGGCCATGGAGGCTGCGGTGCAGCTTGTCGTCGGAAGGACGCTCTACGGTGATCGTGGTGCCTTCCTGCTTAATGATCATCTCCGGGCGCAGAGCCTTGGTCAGCTCGCCCTTGGGGCCCTTGACGGTAACGACGTTCCCCTCGTCCACCTTCACGGTGACGCCGGCGGGAACGGTAATGGGCATTCTTCCAATTCTAGACATGGTTAATACCCTCCTTACCAGACAAACGCCAGGACTTCACCGCCGACATGGAGCTCGCGGGCCTTTTTGTCGGTCATGACGCCCTTGGACGTAGAGATGATGGCGATGCCCAGGCCGCGGAGCACGCGGGGCAGCTCGTCGGCGCCCACGTAGACCCGAAGGCCCGGCTTGGAAACGCGGCGGAGGCCGGTGATAACCGCCTGCTTGCCGGCGTTGTACTTCAAGGTGATGTGAATCATGCCCTGCAGGCCGTCGTCCACCACGTTAAAGCTCTTGATATAGCCCTCGTCCAACAGAATCTGCGCAATGCTCTTCTTCATGTTGGAGGCGGGCACGTCAACAGAGTCATGCTTGGCGCTGTTGGCGTTGCGGATACGGGTCAGCATATCCGCTACCGGATCGGTGATATGCATGTGGTAAATCCTCCTATTTTTAGAGTTGCGGCTGGCGCCGCTGCGGCGGCGAGGTATCGTGGCCAATGGGGCGCTTCCGCCCAATTGACCATGACCTTTCGCCGTCCGTAACCTTCCAGGCGTCCATATCAAAACCCCCGGAAGGCCGCCGGGGCTTTTCTCTATGGGGTTTTCCCTCAGCGTTCCCGCCCGCACACCGCCGGCGGGAACGCGAAAAGGACGGTTTTGGCGGCGGCTCTTAGAAAGAAGCCTTCCGCACGCCGGGGATCTCGCCCTTGTAGGCCAGCTCCCGGAAGCAGATGCGGCACACGCCGTAATCCCGCAGATACGCGTGGGGGCGGCCGCACAGCTTGCAGCGGTTGTAGCGGCGGCTGGAATACTTGGCGGGCCGCTGCTGCTTGAGAATCATCGATTTCTTAGCCATGTTCTTCCCTCCTTAGCGGGCGAAGGGGGCGCCGACCTGCTCCAGCAGGGCCCGGGCCTCTTCATCGGTGTGGGCGGTGGTGCAGATGACAACGTCCATGCCGCGGATCTTGTCGATCTTGTCGTACTCGATCTCAGGGAAGATCAGCTGCTCCCGGATGCCCAGGGCGTAGTTGCCCCGGCCGTCGAAGGAGT
>JAAVHG010000056.1 GCA_014799855.1 Oscillibacter sp. | reverse complement strand
GTACAGCGATGATATTCTTTCTCCGCAGACAGAGGTTCCTTTCTTTTATCCCTGCGGCTCTGGTCCGTTCTATGCAGCGTGGAATCTTTCTCCTATGAGCGTTCATTGTTAAGCCGGATGCGGCAACCCTTTGATATGCTCCCCATAGAGTAGACAAAGGAAGAAAACTTGCGCACTACTCAGAGGGGAGGCAAATATTATGGGAACAGTCAATGCGGAGACAAAATTCTTGCCGTAAAACAATGCTATGCTGTAACAGGGAGCCTCAATCAAATTGCAGCAAGATTTGGTGTACACCGTAACAAACTGCAGAAATGGTTGCTAAATTGCAATTTGTTTGGTAAGGAAGGACTGCGCCGCCGAGCAGGAAATCATCACTATCCTGCAATTGTGAGCAGCAGGCGGTAGAATCGTATCTGTCCGGTCAGATGAGCATAGAGGCAGTCTGCAAAAAATATCGGCTTCGGTCAAGATCGCAGTTGGAACAGTGGATCATGTTGTATAATGGTCAAAAAGAATTCCGTTTTTCTGGAGGCAAAAGGGGTGTTCAATTGGCCATGGTGTCTTATGAAGAACGTAAAGCGGCGGTGGAACATTGTATCGCTCATGAAAAAACTATAAACTGACAGCGGCTTGCTTTGGATTCACATACCAACAGGTCTATGGCTGGGTACAAAGATGCCAAAAGGAGATTGTATGGTAATCACTGCACTTTCAGCCTTGCCGCAGAAAACCGGCGTCTACGGGCGGACAACCAGGAAGTGGAAATGGAACTGGCGGTACAACAGAAACATCAGCAAATTTGCTGGCGCAGAGATCAACTGTCGGACTTCAGTGGGGTACAGCATGAAACGGCCTATCAAACTGTCAAAGAACTGCATGAGACATATCACTGGCTCGTATACAAACTCTGTATTGCGGCAGGCATCAGCCGGGCTGGGTATCCTATATCTCAGGCTTCTACAACTCCCTCAGATCCCACTCTCATAACCAGGGCCTGCCTCCCAATCATGCTGAATTTTCTTTCTTCAACATTCCTTCTTGTCCTTTTTATTGGCTATGGTCCATTAATCTGTATGGAGCATAACACCTTTGGAAATGACCCGCAGCCTTACAGCATCCCGCAAGGTGCCAATTGCCAGGAAACGGTCGATTTTGCTTCCAATCCGACAGACGATTACCTTTCTAGCATAGGGAGTCAGATGGCGCAGCTGTAATGAAATCTTCTTCCAACTTTTACATAGGTAAAGTCGCAGACCCACACCAGATTTGGGACCGACTGGTCAAGTCTCTGGGAAAGAAGATTTTGACAGACGCCGGTATCCCCTTTGTTTACCGCCGTTTTGGGCGGCTTAACGGCGCCCATTTTGGGCAGTCTCATCTGTTTTATCAGCTGGTACACACGACCTTCGCTGATGGGAATGCAATACTCCCGCGCAAGACAAAGGATCATCTTCTATGTACCCGGCTGTTTGTCAGAGAAGGAAAAAATTTCCAATCTCTTTTCTCGAATCTTCATATTCTCCTGCCGCCAGTGGGAGGGCCGGTGCCACTTGTGATTCGCCGTCTACTTAGCCGGGTTTTTTGGGTGGACATATGGAGGCTCCTTCCTGCTTTTTCTCTTATCAACCATTTTACCTCACTTGTCCCTTTCTTTAGGACACATCTGCTCCTTGTTAAAAAACGGTTTTCCTTTGCGGTTTTGATAACACAGTAAAAACAATGGAAGGGAAGCGTGAGCGCTACCCCTCCATTGTTATATCAGAAAGATAAACTATCCAAAATCCATAGGTTTTCTATCAGTCCGACGTACGCACAGGGTCATCCCCAGACTCATTAGGCATATCGCCGCCGGCTTTCTCCACGGCGTTTTTCTCCATCCGGTTCATCAGGATGGGGGAGAGAACGCCAAAGACGCACAGGGCAATCAGCACCCAGCAGACCGGAGTGGAGAACAGGATGGCGGGACTGCCGCCGGACAGTGCCAGGGAACGGCGCAGGCCCTTCTCGCCGATAGGCCCAAGGATCAGTGCCAGCACAATGGCGGCGGTGTTCAGATCGAACTTGCGGCAGAGATAGCCTAGCACGCCGAAGATCATCATAATCACCACGTCTACGAAATTCTTGTGGATGGCATAGGAGCCTACCACGCAGAGGACGGAGACGGCGGGAATCAGAATGGCGTCAGACAGGCGGGAAATTTGGGCGAAGCCCCGGCAGCCCAGCAGTCCAATGCCCAGCATGAAGAACTGGATCAGTACGAAGCCCGCGAAGAAGGTGTAGGTCATCTTGGCGGTTTCGCCCACAAACAGGTCCGGACCGGGGGTCAAGCCTTGGATGATAAGGCCGCCCATCAGTACGGCTGTGACGCTCTCGCCGGGGATGCCCAGAGTCAGCATGGGGATCAGGGAGCCGCCGGTAACGGAGTTGTTGGCGGCCTCAGAGCCGGCCACGCCCTCAATGCTGCCATGGCCGAATTTCTCCTTCTCCTTAGAGAACTGCCGAGCGGTATTGTAGCCCAGGAAGCAGGCAATGGACGCGCCCGCGCCGGGCAGGATGCCGATCAGGTTGCCAATGATCCAGGAACGGCCCACAGTGGGGGCAATCTGCTTCATCTCTTGCTTGGTCAGCATCATTTTGTCGCTGAACTTGGCGGCCTTGGCCCGCTGCTTGATCTTCTGTTCCGCCAGAATCAGCGCCTGGCTCATGGAGAACAGGCCGATCAGCGCGCAGGTGGTGTTGATGCCCTCATAAAGAGAGGACTGGCCGAACATGAACCGCTTCACGCCCTCCATGGGGTCCATGCCGATGGTGGAGAGCAGGAGCCCCAGCGCGCCGGAGATCAAGCCCTTGACCATGGACTTGGAGGACACGCCCGCAATGATGGTCAGGCCGAAAATGGACAGCCAGAAATACTCCGGAGATCCGAACTTCATGGCCAGCTGGGCCAGCAGGGGGGCGAAGAAGTACAGCGAGATGCAGGAGAGCAGCCCGCCGAAGAAGGAGGAGATGCAGGCGGTGCCCAGCGCTTTGCCGGCCCGGCCCTGGAGGGTCATTTGATAGCCCTCAATGGCGGTGGCCGCCGAGGCGGGGGTGCCGGGGGTGTGGATCAGGATGGCGGAGATAGAGCCGCCGAAAATGGCGCCGCAGTAGATAGCGCCCAGCATAATCAGGCCGGTGGAGGCGTCCATGGTGAACGTCATGGGCAGCAGCAGCGCCACGCCCATGGCGGCGGACAGGCCCGGCAGGCAGCCGATGACAATGCCGATGGTGGTTCCGGCGGCCATGGCCAGAATGTTGACAGGGAAAAGAGCGTTAATAAAGCCTTGACCCATCAGGGCTAATGTTTCTAACATGATGATCTTCCCCCTTTACTTGAACAGCAGGCCCATAGGNAGCTTGACCTTCAGGAACAGGGTAAAGGCGCAGTAAACCAAGGCCAGNATCACGGCGGTGGACAGCAGGATCTGCCACTTGGGAACCTTCAAAAACAGCAGGCAGGCTACCATGAACAGCAGCGTGGCGATGTAAAAGCCCGCAAAGTACATGATGACCAGATATATGACCACCATGGCCAGGACGGGGAAGAACTGCTTGGGCAGAAAGCCCTCGAAATCCTCCAGGCCGCTGGTGACGCCGCTTTTCTTTGCGCCNAGGGCCATCTGGACCGCGTACAGCGTGGTCAGCGCCGCCAGGAGGACAATGATGAACAGGGGATAGGTTTGGGCGGCGGAGGGCAGCCGCAGCGTCATAACCAGAAACATCAGGCATACCGCGTAGATGAACGCGACNACGCCAATATCGGTTTTCTTCATCTCGTAAACCTCACACATCTAAACTTGTGGACTGGTNAAAAAGCGCGCGGGGCTTCACGGCGTGAAACCCCGCGCGGATATTTGGAGTTAGTCGCCCCAGATCGAGGAAACGGTGTCAGTGCAGAAGACGTACTGGGCGTCCAGCAGGTCAGACAGAGCGGCCGGGTCCATGTACTCGGTGGTTACGCTGGCCTTCTCGGCAGCGTCCAGATACTCNGCNTCCTCCATGGTCTGCTGGAAGGCGTCGGCGTAGAAGTCGATGATCTCCTGGGGAGTGTCCTTGGGAGCCACGATGGCGCGGGCGGAGCCGTACCACTGGTCATANTAGCCCGCCTCGCCCAGNGTGGGGACGTCGGGATACTCGGCCATGCGCTTGGTNTCGAAGACACCNAGGACCTTTACCTCAGAGGTGAAGGCCGCGAAGTCAGCCAGCTTGGCGGAGGAGAAATCCACCTCGCCCTGGCGCAGNGCNAGAAGCTGGTCGGCGGTGCCGCCGTAGGGGATGGCGGTGTACTCAAAGCCGGCGGTAGAGGCNAGAAGCTGAACCGCGATGTGGTTGGAGGCGCGGTTGCCGTTGGTGGAGGCCTTCAGCTCGCCGGGATGATCCTTGGCGTAGGATACCAGATCCTCCAGCGTGTCGAACTGGCTGTTGGCGGCCACCAGGATAACGGAGGTCTCGGTGACGTGGTTGCAGATGGGCACGAAATCCTCCATGGAGTAATCGCCCAGNCCCTCCACGATGTTGGAGCACAGGGTGGGCAGGTTCACGAAGCCCAGGGTGTAGCCGTCAGGCTTGGCCTGNGCCAGGGCCGTCCAGCCGATGGAGCCGGAACCNCCCTCCTGGTTGTCGATGACCACGGTCTGGCCCAGATACTTGTCAGCGTAAGCGCTGAGGACGCGGGCGGTGTTGTCGGTGCCGGAACCGGCCTTATAGGCCACGATCATGTTGATGGGTTCGCTGGGAGTCCATCCGGTGTCGGCGGGCTCGCTGGGCTGGCTGCTGCCGGTGTCGGCGGGAGGCGTGTCGTTGGAGGCGCCGCTGCCGCCGCTGTTGTTCCCGCCGCAGGCGGCGAGGCTCAGCAGCATAAACGCCGCCAACAGAAGAGCAATGAACTTCTTTTTCATCTTGCATCTACCTTTCCGTATTTTGTAAACCGTACTGTTCATACGATTTACCAAAAGGATACCACATTAGTAGGATGAAATCAATAGAAAATTTACAAATTTTACACAAATCGCCCGAAAGGGGAGGACNCGGAAAGAGAGCCGCCTTTCGGCGGCTCTCTTCTTATNGGTTTCGCTTAGCAGCAGGAATTGTTGTTGCAGCCGCAGTTGCAGTTNCAGCCGCAATTGCAGCCGCAGCCATTACCGCAGCCGCCACAGCCGCTGTTGCCGCAGCAGCACCAGATGATGATCAGAAGGATGATGATCCAGCAGCAGTTGCCGCCGCCGCAGTTATTATTGCACATATGTGGGACCTCCTATGAAGTGTTGACCGGTCTTTCCGGTCTCAACCCATAGTATGCGGCCCCGGGGATCGGGTGCGGATTTTTTCTTCGGTTTCTACAGCCGCTGGCTGGCCACCATTNCCTGGGCCTCCGCCCATTCCGTGGNGGTGAAGACNCCCTGATTTATCAGCTGGTCCGCCAGGGACTGCTGGCCGTCAGGCAGGCGGGCGGACAGGGCATAGTAGGAGATGTACACCAGATCCGCCCGGAGGAACTGGGGATTTTGCAGCATGGCCGCCTCTCCCGCCGTCAGAACGCCGGCGGANTGGGCCCGCTCCAGGGCNTCGGCCAGATTGGTGTTGGCGGCGGAGCTGTAGCCCATGGCCCGGAGGACAAACTCCGTGTACTGCCGGGCGTTGACCGTTCCGGCAGGCCGGAACTCCGTGGCGGTGTAGCCGTTGGTATAGCCGCGGGAATAGGCGTAGCCCACGTACTGTTCCGCCTGAGACCCGGCGGGTATGTCTTTAAAGGGAGTGGTTCCNGTCCAGGCCAGAGCCTGATCCTCCTCTCCCAATACCCGGATAAACATAATCAGCGCCTGCAGCCGGGTAGGGGACAGCTCCAGGTCAAAGCCCTGGCCGTATCCGGTAAAGCTGCCCTTGAACAGGTGCAGGGCCTTCAAGGCCCCGGCCATAGCNTTGTAGTCCGTCTGGCCGGAATAGGCCAGCTGGACAGCCCCNTGATAGTCCAGCACCGCGGTTTTNGAGGTAANGATAAAGGAGGCTTCCGTGTCCTCCGCCGCCATATAGC
Source organism: Oscillibacter sp. (assembly GCA_014799855.1). GTDB lineage: Bacteria > Bacillota > Clostridia > Oscillospirales > Oscillospiraceae > Oscillibacter. The sequence goes on along the minus strand of JAAVHG010000056.1, from coordinate 2,126 downwards.
GGTGGTTGGCCGCCATCAGCGTGCCGCTGGGGACCTCCGCCCCGGCGGTAACGTCCACCACCGCGCCATAACTATAGGAGACGGTTCCGGTTCCCGCNAAAAGNAGCACGCNGCTGCCGGTGGAGGCGGAGAGGGTATCCGCAGCCTTCANACGCACCTCCGTCCAGGAGGAGGACACGCCGTCCGCCGGCTGCTGGACCGNNCCGCCCTGGTTCCGGAGTTGGGCGTCGGACTCNTCCAGCTTNCGCTCCACNGCCGCGTCCACNTGGCCGGNAAANGTCCCCTGCAAATAGGAGAGGGAGGCCAGGGGGTCCGCCGCGTCTCCGGCCGCCACCGCCCAAACTGCCGCTGCCGCCGCCAGGCAGAGGGGCAGGAGGAAAATGCNTTTNCGTTTCATAGNGCTCCTTTCAGCGGTTGGCGATGCGGTAGCTGAGGGTCAGCAGGCTGTCGGCGAAGTGNATGTTTTCAAACTGCACGCCGGGGACGGCGCAGGTCAGCTCCACATTGGTGAAATTCCAAAAGCCCCGGACGCCCAGCTCCACCAGCCGGTCCGCCGTATCCTGGGCCACGGACTGGGGGATGGTCAGCACCACCACGTCTACCGGATGGTTTTTGATGAATGNCTCCATCTCATCCATGGGNTAAATAGGAACGCCGTTGACCGAGGACCCCACCACCAGCGGGGAGATATCAAAGGCGGCGTCCACAGAGAAGCCGGCCTGNGAGAAGTGGAAATTCTGNAAAAGGGCGTGGCCCAGGTTNCCCACGCCGATCATAATCAGGTGGTGATGGTTGTCCACCCCCAGGATGTGGCCGATCTCCGCCCGAAGCTCCTCCACGTTATAGCCGTAGCCCTGCTGGCCGAACTCCCCGAAGCAGCTGAAATCCTGGCGGATCTGAGATGCGGTGATGTTCATTTCCTGGCCCAGGGAATGGGAGGATATCCGCACTACTCCCCGGCCGCGCAGGTCGGTCAGCTGGCGGTAGTAGCGCGGCAGACGCCGGATTACGGCGTCGGATATGTTTTCTTTTTTCAAAACCTGTCCCTCCAATTTAAACAGACTGATTTCATCTGGTAACAGTGTAGCCCAAAATGGTCAAGTTGTCAATTTTTTTAACAATCTTTTCACGATTTTATCAGAGTTTATTTTGCCGAATGCACAAGGAGAGAAAATTTTTTGAAAAAATTTGCATTTAGGGCTTGCATTTTGGAAAAAGACGTGTTAGTATATACAAGCTGACCGGGTTACGGCGGCAAAATGAAATATCCGGGTGTGGCGCAGTTGGTAGCGCGCTTGACTGGGGGTCAAGAGGCCGTGAGTTCAAGTCTCGCCACTCGGACCATCGAAAAAGCCTTGAAACGTTTAGTTTCAAGGCTTTTTCGTGATTTTTCGGTATTTTTAGGAAATGGGGCTGGGCCATAACTTGGTAGTTAGTGGTGTGTACATGGTAGTTGGTGGTAGCTTTTCGGACCATTGGCCCGGACTTTGGCCCAGGTGCTGGCCCTTGGTAGATGGGCTACGGAGGGGGATAAAGGGAAAATCACGGAATTACGGTTTTGACCTGTAATTTTTTTGAGGTAGTATATTTTTTAATTGATATGGATGGTACTGTTTAGGTGGGAAGCCTTTATAGTACCACCTTTTTTTGTTATTTGGGGGGTAGTTGATATTTATAGTAAGATGCAAGGGATGATAAATATTTTTACTTTGTGCCCTGCTCCTCCTCTGCAACTGGAATTGAAATTATAGTTACAATAAGATTTTAGGAGGGTCAACAGCTATGATAAATGTATTAGGTTACATAAGGGTTAGCACGGTCAATCAGGTAAAAGAGGGTTATAGTCTGGGAGAGCAGCTGGACGAGATAGAAAAGTTTTGCTCTGCTAACGGTTATAACCTGATTGGATACATTTAGAGATGAAGGAAGAAGCGGAGCGAAAACAGATAAGGATGAAGAAAAGATAGAGCGGGACGGCTTATTAGATTTATTGGACAGGATAAATGAGGAGGATATTCAGTATATAGTCGTGCTGTCAACTAATCGTTTATGGCGGTCTGATATGGTCAAAATGATAATACATAGGGAATTAAAAAGGTACAAGGTTGATATAAGGTCGATTGATT
>JAAVHG010000055.1 GCA_014799855.1 Oscillibacter sp. | reverse complement strand
TATCCAACTGGATAAAGAAGAGCGGCCAGTCAAAAACCGGCCGCTCTTTCCTTTTGCGCTTTATTTGCAAGACAGCTTCTTCCTGGCGCCTATTCGTAATCGCAAGGCATAGCCTCTTTCAGCACTGCCGTGGACTTTTTCACACCGGTGAGCGCCGGCATGGTCAGATCCTCCATCTCCTGACTGACGGGCCCATCATAACCCTCCATACTCAAAACAGATAAGAACTCTTTCCACCAGCGAATATCATGCCCGTGGCCCAGGGCCACATAGTTCCATGTGCGTTTGGCAAACTCGTCGATGGTTTTGGTATCCAGCACGCCGTCGGGACCCAGATAGTTCCGCTCCATGCGGACATCCTTGGCGTGGACATGATAAATGCGATCCTTGCCCAGCTTGTGAACCGCCGCAATGGGATCGCCGCCCATCCACATGAGATGAGAGGGGTCCAGATTCATGCCGATTACAGGCCCCACCGCATCCCGCAGACGGATGAGCGTCTCGGGATTATACACCATTTGACAGCCATGGTTCTCCAAGGCAATTGTCTCTATGCCGTTGTCCCCGGCCTGTTTCACCGTCTCCTTCCAGTAGGGGATCAACACGTTCTCCCACTGCCAATTCAGGATCTTTGTGGTGATAGGCGGCCAGCTGGTAACAATCCAGTTTGGCGTGCTGTCTGTGGGAGAACCGCCGGGGCAGCCGGACATCATCACGATATGCTTGACTCCCAGCAGTCCCGCCAGCTGGAAGGTCTTCTCCACCACCTTCTGGTGCTGGCGGCCCTCCTCGTTGGGGGCCAGCTGGTTGCCGGAGCAGTTCAACGCCTCAAGCTCCAGGCCCCGGGCATGAATGGCGTCCATAAACGCCTTCCGCGCGTCCGCGTTTTCCAACATGTTGTCCAAGTCGATGTGGGGAGCCTTGGACCAATTGCCGCAGGCGATCTCCACAGATTCGTAGCCAAGAGACGCCAAAGTGTCCAGCATCTCCTCAAAGGGCATATAGCCCAAACCGTCGGTATTGAAGCAAAGTCTCATGGACATATCCTCCCTTAGTTCTGCTATCGTCAGTACAGTTGAACATTGGCATTTTACCATCGCTCAACCGCCGGAGTAAAGCATTTTGATTGCTTTTTCGGTTTATTATCTATAAAAGCCGGGCGTTTCGGGCATGTGGATATCCACCGGATGCTGTTCATCACGGGATTGGGAAGCCGCCGCCGCGGTCAGCTGCGCTAGATAGCCATCCCAGGCGCTGGGGCCGTCCACCCGGCCCTCTTTTGTGGCGTTGATCCACTGTTGAAACTCAATGTTGTACGCCTCGGGGAAACGCTCGGACCAGTCGTGGCAGATGGGCGTGATCCGGGCGTCCCCGGAGCGGATCATCGCGTTGGCAGGCTCGGGCAGATTCAGCGTGCCCTCCTCGCAGACCACCTCGCACTTGATGTCGTAGCCATAGTGGGAGAAGATAAAGGACTCCACATCAATCCGGATGCCGGACTCCGTGGTCAGATACATGATCTGCGGATCTTTCAGCCCCTCGCAGGCATTCCGGGAGGTTCGGGGGAACACCACCTCGGCCCGGGTGTAGTTCTCGCCGATCAGCCAGCGGAGAACATCGATCTCGTGGATCATGGAGTTTTCCACCGGCATATTGGTCGTGAAACCCACGCCGCCGTCGTCATAGTTGCGGTGGGCGCAGTGAAGCATCAAAGGACTGCCGTATTTACCGCTGTCGATGAGTTTCTTCAGCTGCAGATAGCCGGGGTCAAAGCGGCGCATGAAGCCTACCTGAACCAAGTGTTTTCCCGCGGCCATCTCCGCGTCCACAATGCGTTTGCAGGCCTCGGGCGTGGGGGAAAGAGGTTTTTCGCAGAAAACGGGCTTTCCGGCCTTGACGGCGGCCATGACATACTGCTCATGCCAGGGATCGCCTGTGGTGCAGATTACCGCCTCCACCTCGGGAGCGGCAATCATCTCCTCGCCAGTCTCAAACGCTTTGAGGCCGTATTGATCCGCCGCAGGCTTGCAGAATTCCAGACGGGCGTCGGCGCAGGCGATAACCCGGCCGCCCTGGAGCTTATGGTTGATGCGCTCAATATGGGTGCGGCCAATGGCGCCGGTGCCCACCACGCCGATTTTTAATTCAGACATGAACATCTCTCCTTTGGGAAAATAGAATGGAATTTAGGGCGGAAGAGGTCTCCGGCGCGGTGCGGTTATTCCGCGCCGGAGGACGCCTCATAGGAAAAAGAAGTATAGACAATCAGTAAAAATTACTGATAATCCCCAACGTTTTCAGCGGTGATGGACTGGAAGGGAACGATAATGCGGCTCTCTACGGACTCGCCGGCCACCATTTTCTGGATAGCCGCGTATACCGCCTCCGCCTGACCAGGAGCGTCCTGAAGGACCGTCTGGGCCATGTAGCCCTCCGCCACGGCCTGGATCGCCTCGTCCGTACCGTCTACGCCGGAGATCAGCACCTCGCCCGCGCTGGTCAGCACGCCGGCGCCCCGGAGGGACTCCATGCACCCCAAAGCCATCTGGTCATTGGCGCAGACAATGGCGTCAAAGCTCACCGTGCCGCTGCCTGTGCCATAGGTCTGAATCCAGGCGTCGCAGATACGCATGGCCTCATCCTTCACATAGTCGCCGTCCTGGTCGGCCAGGATGGTGATGTCGGTGCGGCCGGCTTCGGCCAGAGCGGCGTTGAAGCCCTCCCGGCGGTCAGCGGCGTTTTGCAGTCCGGCGGTACCGGCGCAGTAGAGAATGCTGGCATTTTCCTCCAGCACGGAGGCCATGTACTCGCCCTGCATATGACCGGCCTCGTAGTCGTCGGAACCGATGTAGGTATAATCGCCGGAGGACGCGGGAATGCCCAGGCAGATAACAGGCGTGCCCTTGTTGTTTGCGGCCTCAATGGCGGGAACGATGGCCTCGGAGTTAGCGGGGATCATAATCAGTACATCCACACCCTTGGACAAAAAGGCGTTGGCCTGGTCAATCTGTTTCTGGTTGTCGTTGTTGCCGTCGGTAAAGGAGACACTGAACTCGGTACCCTCCAGAACCGCAGTCAGCGCGGTCTCCCGGGACATGCAGAACACATCTGTGTCCGCCAGATTGACGAAACCCAGCTGATAACCGGAACTGTCAGAACCGCCGGAACCGCTGGAGCCGCCGCAGCCGGCAAACAGAGATACCATCAGCGCCAGAGTCAGACACAGAACGAGAATACGGACAAACTTTTTCATAATCATTTCCTCCAATAGTATTTATCAAGCGGTTGTTTCTGCCTTTTATTCTTTTCTCGCTGAAATCGCTCAGCGGGCCTTCTTCGCGGAGTTCTTTGTCACCACATCGATAATGACGGCGGCTACGATGATGCAGCCCTTCACAATCTTCTGCATATTGGAATCCACACCCATCAGGGTCTGCACATTGTTGATAATGCCTACGATGATCGCTCCCACAATGGTGCCGAACAGGGTGCCGGAACCGCCGGACATGGACGTTCCTCCCACAACCACGGCGGTGATGGCGTCCATCTCATAGCTGACAGCCGCACTGGGTACGCCGGAGTTCAGCCGGCTCATCAGAACCACGCTGGAAATGCCAATCAGCAAGCCGTCCAGGATGTACGCTTTCAGAACGATTTTCTTGGGGTCGATACCGGAGGCCTCCGCAGCCTTTTCATTGCCGCCTACGGCATAGAGATGCCGTCCAAAGGGAGTTTTGTTTAAGATGATCCACATCACCGCAAAGGCGAGAATTAGGATGATGATCGCCATAGGGATGGGGCCGACATAACCTTGGCCCAGGAACCGGAAAGAATCGGTCAGGCCGGAGATGGTCTTGCCGCCGGTGACCTGTACCGCGCCGCCCCGGGCCGCCTCGGTCAGCGCCAGGGTCATGATAAAGGCGGGGATATTGAAACGCGTAATCACAAAGCCCGTTAACGCGCCCATGATCAGGCCGATGATCAGCGCGGCCAGCAGGGACAGAAGCATAGAACCGGTCGCCACGTTGACCATGCAGGCAATGCAGCCAATGAAGGCCAGCTCCGAGCCGTAAGCGATATTGATCTTGCCCAGGATAATCACGAAGGTAGCGCCTAAGGCCAGTACTGTTGTACAGGCGATGGACAGCATCACGCTGGTCAGGTTATACTTGCTGAAAAAACCGGGGACAGCCACAGCCGCCGCGATAAAAATCACGGCCAAAATAATAAAAATACCGTATTTGCCGTAAAATTGTCCGAAGTTAAACGTCCTTTTCGTCAATGCCTTTTCCCTGTTTTCCGCCATCTTCACGCTCATTGCTTCTCTACTCCTTTCGTCGCCAGCTTCATCACGCTCTCCTGGGTGGCCTCGGACCTGTTCAGAACGCCCTGGATCACACCCTCCTGCATCACCACAACCCGGTCCGACATCCCCAAAACCTCAGGCAGTTCGGAGGAGATCATGATAATCCCCATGCCCTGCCGGGCAAATTCCGTCATCAGCTTGTGGATTTCACTCTTTGCGCCTACATCAATGCCTCGGGTGGGTTCGTCAAGGATAATAACCTTCACGTCTCCCACCAGCCACTTGGCCAGAACCACCTTTTGCTGGTTGCCGCCGGACAGCGTACCGGCTTCCACATGCTCATGGGCAATTTTGATTTGCAGCAGCTCCCGCATCCTGTCCACATCTTTGGAGATGCTGCCGTCATCCAGCAAGCCTTTGCAGTATTTCGCCAGATTGACCAGGGATACATTGTGGTGGATGCTGCGGCCCAATATCAGGCCGTAAGTCCGGCGGTCCTCGTTGACCATAGCCAAACCATGATGGATGGCATCCCTGGTGCTGCGGTTGTGAATTTCCTGGCCATTGAGATATATGGAGCCGGAGGTATATCTGTCCAGGCCGAAAATCGCGCGCATAACCTCGCTGCGGCCGGCGCCCACCAGTCCGGCGAAGCCCAGAATCTCGCCTGCCCGGAGATTGAAGCTGATATCCTGGAACCGGCCGCCGTCGGCCTTTTCCTGCGTCAGATGTTTTACCTCAAAAATCACGTCTCCGATGGGAACCGTGGTATCCTTGGGGAACACGCTGGTAATCTCGCGGCCCACCATGCGGGAGACCAATTTGTCCGCATCGTAATCCGAGGCGGGACCGGTTTCAATCCACTGGCCGTCCCGAATGATGGTGATTTCGTCGGCAATGCGGAAAATTTCGTCCATTTTATGCGTGATGTACAAAATCGCCACGCCATGCTCCCGCAGGGTGAAGATTTGCTTAAACAGGGTGTCAATCTCCTCGTCGCCGATTGCGGAAGACGGTTCGTCCATAATGATGACCGAGGCGTCGCAGGAGATAGCCTTGGCGATTTCCACCAGCTGATGTCCGGCAATGGGCAGCTCATACATCTTTTGACGGGCGTCATAAGGCATCTCCAGCCGGTCCAGCAGATCCTGCGTATCGGCGTACATTTTGGCGTAGTCCACAAACATGCCCTGGCGCGGCTCTCTTCCCAGCCAGATATTTTCCGCGATGGTCATCTCCAGAACCGGATTCAGCTCCTGATAGATCATGGCGATGCCCATTTCCAGTGTATCCGTCACGGTATGGGGGCCGATTTTCTGGCCTTTGTAATACATCTCTCCTTCGTCGGCGACATAAGTACCGTTGATGATCTTCATCAATGTAGACTTTCCGGCGCCATTTTCGCCGCAGATGACGTGCACCTTTCCTGGACGCACCATCAAGTTGACGCCATCCAGCGCACGAACGCCGGGGAATACTTTGACAATGTTGTGCATCTCTAGTACATACTCTGGATTTGCCATGGGACAATTACCTCCTCTTTCCTGTATTTACGTCTCTACCGGACTGCGAGCACGTGCTCGCGATTCGGTAAAATTAAATTCGCGTGTTCACGGACACTTCCCCTCCAGTGCGGAACCGCCCTGCCACCGCCGCGAATATAATTTTCTGCCCTCTGCCTCGGCTGTTTCCGTTACGAGCACGTGCTCGTTTTTCGGAAAAAAGATTTTACAGGCAGCCCTGCAAAATCTTTGGCGCTGATTAAAGACTCTCCTTGACTAAAATCCGGATATCCGTATAAATCCGCTCCTGCTCCGGCGATTTGCCAAATACCAGCTTATTCATCAGCAGCCGAATCGGGATCTCTCCCTGGCTGATCAGGTCGCTGGCAATCGTAACGTCCACTACCTCTTCCTGGATCAACTCCAGTATCTCGGGATAGTCCTCGTAGGAGAGAACGCGGATCTCGTTCTCCCGGCCGCTCTCCCGCAAAGCGCGGCCAACCTCGGCGACGCCGCCGCAGGTAATATAAATGGCCTTCAAATGGGGCTGCTCCGCCAGCAGCCGGCGGGTTTCTTCATAGGTAATCTTAGGGTCTTCCAAGCTCTCTATGCGTTTGGTAATATGCACGCCGGGATAGTTTTTTGTCATGAACCGGTAAAATTCCTGCTCCCGAATAGTGACGAAATAGTTGTTATTCTCTGTGGCGATAGCGCTGGAAATAATCGCCAGATCTCCCGTTCCGCCCAGAAACTGTCCCATGAGCCGCCCTGCCACCCGGCTGGCCCGCGCGCCGTCCAGACCCACGAAACACATTCGTTTGCTGTTTTCGATATCCGAATCCGCCGTAATGACCGGAATTCTCTGATCCGCGGCCCGGTTAATCGCCCTGCGGATCAAGCCGGAGTTAATGGGACTGAGAATAATGCCGTCTACTCCGTCCCGTACCGCCTGGTCAATCAGTCTGGCTTGCTGCGCGGCGTCCTGGAAGCCGGTAGTGTGATAGGAAACCTCGATATTAAAGCTGTCGTGCTGGTCAAGGCCCCTCCGGATACCCTCCGTCAGAAAGGGAGTGGCGTCCACATCACAGAAAATCGCGGCGAAATGGTATATCTTACTCTGTTTTTGCAGTACCCGTCCCGCGGGATTGGGCGTATAGCCAACATCTTGGATAATCCGCTTAATCTTCTGCCGCAGCTCATCGCTGACACCCGGACGATTGTGGAGGACCTTATCCACGGTTGCCCGGTGGACTCCCGCCATGTCAGCAATCTCTTTGATTGTTACTTTCATCTGACTGCTGCCCCTTAACGAGCACGTGCTCGTTTAATGTAATTACATTATCNATTNCAAATTCACAAANGTCAAGGCATTTTTCACAAACCTGGCTCATTTTTGGCGGGTCGCACAAATGGCGTTCCTCTCTTTTATTGACTTCAACCAGAAAAACCGGTATTCACATCCATTTTTGCCGAACCTACTGTGATATAGCCGGCACGGTCCGCGCGGATTACCAAAGCATTTTTGTAAACCTGCGGCCGCTCTCTACCACGGGCCTATCCGCATGATTCGCACAGTGTCACTACAAATTGAATCATCCCTTCCGCCGAGCGCTCCGCGCAAATGGATCCCTTATGCGCCTCTGCAATACTCCGGGCTATGGACAATCCCACGCCGAACCCCCCTGTCTGCTTGGATCGGGAGCGGTCCGGCCGGTAAAAGCGGTCAAAAAGCTTATCCACTTCCCCCGCGTCCAGCCCAGTACAAGGATTGGACACCTGAAGCAGCAGACCTTTTTGGGATTTTTCCAAACAAAGACGGATAACGCTGCCATCATCCGCGTACCTGACAGCGTTATCCAGCAAAATGGATACCAGCTGCCGAATCGCATACTCATCTCCGCAGCAGAAAAGTCCGGGGGCAGCATCAACTTCCAGCGCATGTTTCTTGGCGGCGGCAAAGTCTTGAAAGGATTCCGCCGTCTCTATCACCAGGCCGCTGATATCGAACCGGACAAACCGCAGAGGCGGCTTCTCCTCGTCCAGCCGGGCCAATGTGACCAGATCGTTCACCAGCTCNGACAGTTTTTCCGTCTGCGCCTGCGCCTTGTCAATCCATTTCTGCGGTCCTACCTCCATCTCCAGCACCTTCAGGCTGGTGGCGATAACGGTCAGCGGCGTTTTTAATTCATGACTGGCGTCAGTGATGAACCGCTTTTGTTTCTCTATGCTTTTTACGGCGGGCCCGATGGCCCTTTTGGAAAAGAACCAGATCAAAAAATAGACCAGAGCTACACAGACCGCCGCNACCAAAAGGGAAATAGCCGCAAAATTCCGCACGGAATGCAGTTCCCTCTGGCAATCCAGAAAGATGGCCATGTACCGGTCCTCCCCGGCGCGGACCACATAGTATTTGTATTGTTCCTTGTAGCCCATGCCCTCCCCACGGTCCAGCGCGGCGGATAAAAAAGCGCCCGTGTCCGCGTCCGTGACGGCGGCNATATGTTTCATGTCGGCCATGACCAGCGTGCCGTCCTCGTTGTAATACAGCACGAAGTATCGGGTGGAGTAGGGAGTCTCCGGTGTAAAATGCCCTCTAGGCGTCTTTTCCGATCTCCTGCCGGAGAACTGGGGAATCATACCCTGATTTTCATAAATCATTTGCAGGGTATCNCNCANCGCNCTGTNNGTNGACAGNAAATTAANCACATTNATNGANAANGTCATCAGGAANACCATCAGGGTAACGGAAATCATGGCGATAACGATAAATTGACGGCGAAGTCGGTTGATCATCCCGCGTCCTCCAGAGAATACCCCAAGCCCCGGTTGGCGCGAATGGCGACAGAGGAACCCACGCTGGTCAGCTTTTTNCGCAGATTGGAGATGTGNACCCANACCACGTTGATCTCCGCNTCCGNGTCCCAGCCCCACACCCGCTCCATGANCCGCTCNGCCGAAAGGATCGCCCGGGNGGAGCGCATNAACAGCTCCATGACCTGGAACTCGCGCCCGCTTAGCCGCTCCGTCCGTCCCTTGCACCGGAGAGTGCTGTTCCCGCAGTCCAGCTCCAAATCGCCAAAGCGAAGCACGGCGGGTTTATACTCTCCCGTCCGCCGTAGCATAGCCCGCACCCGGGCCAGCAGCTCATCCGGGGCAAAGGGTTTTGGCAGATAGTCGTCCGCGCCGGAATTGAACCCCGCCACCCGGTCGTCCTTTTCCCCCATGGCTGTCAGCAGCATAATCGGGGTAGACACGCCGCTGTCCCGCAGACGCGTCAGCACCCGGAGACCATCCAGCCCGGGCATCATAATGTCCAAAATGACAGCGTCATATTCGCCAGCGGCGGCATAGTCAAGGGCGGCTCTTCCCGTCGTGGACCGCGTCCACGGTATATTGATTCTTCTCCAGGAATACGGTCAGCGCCTCCGCCAAATCCAGGTCATCCTCCGCGATTAAAAGGCGCAAAGCAATCCCCTCCGTTTCATCTTGGTTTTCCCGCTTTGCCGGGTATTAAGGCAGACGCCGGAGGTCCGCGGCCTCTTTCCGGCGTCTGTTCTGTGCGTTAAAGCGCCTCTTTTGTGGCCACTCTGCCGCAGATGATATTCAAATTCCCATTCCGGCAGCGCAGCTCATCCAGAAACATTTTGGGCGCCTCGCTGTCCTTCAAAACCACCCGGTACTCCAGCTCATACAGAGTGCCCATGTTGCTGGTCCTGACCCGGTCCAGCCGGACAGAGCGGGTATATTGCCGGAACAGATCGTCGAATAGTCCGTCATAGTCCAGATTTTCCGGAATGGTGATTTTCAATTCCCGTTCATTCTCGTCGCCGCCGCCGAAACGCAGCCAGGAGAGCACCAGGACAAACAGGGCCATTACTCCGAAAAACAGGGCCGCCAGCAGTACATANCCCATGCCTGTGGCAAGGCCAATCGTCATGCACAGAAAGATCATGCTGATTTCCTTGGCGGTGCCGGGGGCGGACCGGAACCGGACCAGGCCGAAAGCGCCCGCCACGGCGACGCCGGTGCCGATATTTCCATTGACCAGCAGGATAATGGCCTGCACCACCGTTGGGAGCATGGCCAGCGTAATGACAAAGCTCTGGGTATAGCTGCTCTTGTACATATACAGCAGGGCAGTTCCCAGCCCCAGCAGCAAGGAAACCGCGGTGCAGATGAAGAACGCGTTCAGGGTAATTTCCGTTCCGGTAATGATGGAATCAAGCACAGACACGCTCCCCCTTTCGGATCATTTCGGGCAAACCGCGCCCCAGGATATTCNGTGTGTACCATGCGCCGTATTTGGAAAAGGACGTATGGAACGCGCCGGTTTCGCTGAGCAGATGAGCCAGCCAGACAGGGGCGGTCCCCGGGATTTTGATCTCCATCAAAATGCGCCCCGGGGAGAGGAGCGGTTCGCCATAATCGCCGGCGCGCAGATCCAGCTCTCTGTCCCGCCACCGCAGGTTTGTATCAAAGGTGATCCGCAGATCGGGGTTCTCCAGCCCCGCAAAGGCCGCCCGATCATAGGCGATATACACCTTGGGCGCCGGGCGGTAGCTCCGCATAAACCAGTCGATTTCGCGGCAGATTTGATCCTCCCGCTCCGGCACGATTCCATCATGGATGTAGGATACCGCGTCAGCGGCATACATGACGGTACGGCGCTTATAAACTACGCTGTCATATTTCTTTTTCAGCTCGACAAACACTTCATCCTGGTTACGGGGAACGCCATAACTGCGCATCCGGAGCTTTTCNTTGTAGACGGGCTTTTCCAGGGATGCGCGGATAAGCTGGAAATCGTCGGTATCATAATAGATATTGCCAATCGTATAGTGGCCGAACTCATCGGCGCGCATACAGCCTTCCATGCCTGCCAGTATTTTTTCCAGCTGATCCGGCGTCAGCATATACTTTTTTTCATACCGCTTAAAACTGAACTGCATTTTTCCGGCCATAAACCGACCTCCTTGTTGTTTTCTCTGGACAGCATAAAGGATTTTCCTAAAGTGAAACTAAAGAACCGGAGCCAGTGTGTGAATATATTGTAAATTTTTATCCGGATCTTCCATGGCTTTAAGTTCTCTTTAGGTTTGACGGATATAAATAGCGCAGACCATAAAAGAACAGGAGGCCTTCCCTATGAAATGCTGGATGAAATGGACCGTGCTGTCCCTTGGCGCCGCGGTCCTGTTGAGTATGCTTTCCGCCTGCGGAGCAGGCGGCGGCGCAGAAGGAGACGGCAGTATCCCGGTACAGACAATCGCATCTGCCGGCCTGGCGGACGCCAGGACCCCCGCTGTCCTGGATTTGACCGAGGCCACCGCCATTACNCTGACCGGCGGTGGAGCCGCTGTTGAGGGAAACGGCGCGTCGGCGGACGGCGGTGTAGTCACCATTACCGCCGCCGGTGTCTACGCGGTCAGCGGCTCCTTAGAGGACGGCCGCATTATCGTCAACGCCCCTGAAGAGGATGTGACGGTGGCGCTGAACGGTGCGGACATTACCTGCTCCTTCGGAAGTCCTCTGTACGTTTATAAGGCCGGTACGGCCACCGTACACCTGATGGATGGAACGGAAAACAGCCTGACGGATGGAACGGTCTACACATTTGACGATGCGTTTTCGTCAGCGGCGGACGAGGAACCTAACGCCTGCCTGTACAGCAAGGCGGACCTGGTCATTGAGGGCACAGGGAAACTGGCAGTAACGGCCAACTGTGACAATGGCATTACCAGCAAAGACACCCTGCAGATTTACAACAGCAGCATCTCCGTTACCGCGGTCAACAACGGTATCAACGGCAAGGATTCCAACACCATCGACAGCGCGTTTATTACCGTGACCTGCGGCGGCGACGCTATCCGCTCCACCAATGATACAGACGGGACACTGGGCTGGGTCGCCGTGTCCAACTCCACGCTGAACCTGACCGCTGGGGAGGACGGCATCCAGGCGGAAACCGCCTTGACCATGTCCGAAGGCAGCTATACCGTTACTACCGGCGGCGGCAGCGGCGTTCAACCCTCCGATGACACCAGCGCCAAGGGCCTCAAGGCGGGAACGGCTCTGAATTTGACCGGCGGGACCTATATCCTGGATTGTTCCGACGACGCGATCCACTCCAATGGGGATATCACCGTCTCCGGCGGCAGCTGCACCATTTCCACCGGAGACGATGCCCTCCACGCCGACGAGACTCTGGCGGTATCTGATGGGGAGATCAACATTCTGGCCTCCTACGAGGGTCTGGAGGGCACTACGGTAACGGTGTCCGGCGGGACGATCCGCGTCCTGTCCTCCGACGACGGGGTGAACGCGGCGGGAGGCGCAGACGGCAGCGGTTTTGGCGGCTTTGGCCATGGGAACACTTTCGGCGGAGGCAATCCGGATTCCTGTATCGATATTTCCGGCGGATATCTGGTGGTCAAGGCGGNCGGCGACGGACTGGACTCGAATGGAAACGCCGTCATGTCCGGCGGCACCGTGATGGTGCTCAGCACCGGCCGCGGCGATGGCGCTCTGGACTATGACGGCTCCTTCTCCCTGTCCGGCGGCACACTCCTGGCCGTTGGCAGCGGGAATATGTCTCAAACCCCCGGCCAGGCCAGCCAATACGTCGTGTCTCTGGGCTTTGACAGCGATCTTCCCGAGGGAACTTATGTCAGCCTTGCCGGCGGGAGTCAAAGCTTTGTATGGGAACTGCCCGCCAGCGCAAACCATATCGTATTTTCCTCTCCTGAGCTGAAAGGCGGCACGGCCTATACGGTTTCCTACGGAGGCGATTACAGCGGCGAAGCTGTTGACGGATTCTGTTCCGGCGGCGTCTATTCCGGCGGCACCGATTTGACGGTGCTGACTCTTTCGGACTACATCACCGCGTATGGGAACCGCGGTATGGGTAACTGNGGCGGCAGGCCGGACNGGAATATGGGAANCCGTGCTGACGGAGGCATGGGCGGCAATAAGCCGCGGGGAGACAGAAACGAACTGCCAGCGGACGGCAGAGCGCCAGGAAACGCCGGTGCGCCGGAGGAAAGGGGATCCGGCCGGAACAAGCCGCTCCGGGACGATTTTCCCGATACGTGATCGGGAGTACGCGGAACATATAGATTAAGGCCTCCGCCCTTGTCCGGCGGAGGCTTTGGTCAGGTCGTTTATTTAGGTACCTTGACAAATACAGCTTTCCGCNCTATAATCAAGGTACCTAATCAAATTGGAGGAAACACGAATCATGACAGAGCACGATATTTGCCCCGGCGGTGAGCGCCCCGGGGACCACAGTGAAAGTGACCGGCTGATCGACGCCCTGCGGGACCTGGGCCGCATAATGCGCACCCAGTACGAGGGCCGGGCCAGCCAGAGGCGGATTCTAATCATCCTGCGGGAATCCGGCGAAATCACCCAGCGGGACCTGACGGAACGCCTCGCCATACAACCCGGCTCCGCCAGCGAGATCCTGGCCAAGCTGGAAAACGCGGGACTGATCCTTCGGACGCAGAACGGGGAGGACCGCAGAACCACCGACATCCGGCTGACGGATTCCGGCCGGACGCTGGCGGAGGACGCCGCCGGACAGCGCCGGGCGCGGCATGAGGAAATGTTTTCCTGCCTCTCCGCGGAGGAAAAACAGACGCTGCTGGCTCTGCTGGAAAAGCTCTGCGCGGACTGGATCGGGCGGTATCCCGGCCGCCGGGAACGGAGCTGACCGGCCATGTGGAAATATATCCGGCAATACCTGTTCTTCGCCGTCCTGGCGGGCCTGTTCATGGTCGGAGAGGTATCTATGGATCTGGTCCAGCCGGGCATCATGCGTCAAATTGTGGACNACGGCGTCCTTGGCCTGAACAGCGGCGGCGCGGGAGACCTGAACCTTATCTGGAATCTGGGACTGCGCATGATCGGGCTGGTCCTGTTTGGCGGATTCTGCGGCTCCCTCAACAACGTGTTCGTCCATCTGTCCGGGCAGAACATCGGAAACGAGATGCGGAAGGACTGCTTTCACCGGATCATGGCCTTCTCCTTCCCGCAGATGGACCGTTTCGGCGCCGGGTCCCTGGTGACCAGAGTGACCAACGATATTACGCAGGTCCAGAACTTTGTCACCCAGTTCGTCCGGGGGATGATCCGCACGTTCCTGCTGATGTTCGGAAGCATGTACTGCATGTTCCGCCTGGATGCCGCCTTCGGCTGGATTGTGCTGTGCGCTTTCCCATTCCTGGTGGGCTGTCTGGCCTTTTGCCTGTGGAAGGCGAATCCCCTGTTTCCGCAATTGCAGGCCCAGCTGGACGATATCAACGCCATTCTCCAGGAGGACGTATCCGGTATCCGCGTCATTAAGGCCTGCGTCCGCGAGACATACGAAAAGCTNCGTTTTGGAAAGGCTAACGACGCGCTGGTCAAGACGCAGCTCCGGACGCTGGTGATCTTTGCCTTTATGAACCCGGCGGTCAACGCGCTGATGTACATTGTGGTGACCATCCTTCTGCTGGCGGGGGACTTTGAGGTCTGGGAGGGCGATGCCACGCCGGGCAGCGTGATGGCGGCCATCACCTACACCACTCAGCTGCTCAACGGCATTCTTATGCTGGTCCTGCTTTTTCAAAACATCTCCAGGGGCCTGGCCTCCTGGAAACGCGTCAAGGAGATTCTGAACAGCGGGCCGGAGCTGAAGGACGGCTCCTTCGACGGGAACACCCGGATCCGGGGCGAGATTGAGTTTCGGGACGTCTCCTTTGCCTACCCCGGAAGCGGCCAGAACGTGCTGGAGCATGTCAGCCTATCCATCCACAGAGGCGAAACCGTGGCCATTATGGGCGCTACGGGGTGCGGGAAAAGCACTCTGGCGCACCTGATTCCCCGGTTTTACGACGTCGCCGGCGGCGCGGTCCTGGTAGACGGCGTGGATGTGCGGGACTACCGCCAGGATGCCCTGCGGAGCAAAATCGCCGCAGCCGCCCAAAAAACCGAGCTGTTCAGCGGGACGATTCAGGACAACATCCGATGGGGCCTTCCGGGAGCCCCGGCCGAGGCGGTAAGGGCCGCGGCCTCCATNGCCCAGGCGGACGGGTTCATCTCCTCCACGGCGGATGGATACGACACGATTGTCGCCGAGCGGGGCGCCAGTCTGTCCGGTGGACAGAAGCAGCGGGTTTCCATCGCCAGGGCCGTGCTGAAGCCGGCGGAGATCTTCATCTTCGACGACTCCGCCAGCGCCCTGGATTTGAAGACGGAAGCGGACCTGCACAAGGCGCTGAAAGCGTCCCACCCGGACAGCACAAAGATCATTATCGCCCAGCGGGTGGCCTCCGCCCGGAGCGCCGGGAGAATCATCGTTCTGGAAAGCGGCCGGGTCGCCGCCAGCGGGACTCATGAGGAGCTGATGCGCACCTGCGCGGCCTATCAGGATATCTATCACTCCCAGATTGGAGAGGAGGACAGGGCCCAATGAGCACAGAGAAAAACCAAAAGCTGATGGAGCGGACCATCCCCGGCCTGAACCGCCGGGAGCACTTTGTCCAGGTGGAGCACGCCCGGCACGCGGGACAGACCCTGAAACGCCTCTCCGCCTATTTCATCCGGGAAAAGGCCATGGCGGCCTGTATGCTCTGCGCCGCCGTTCTCTGCGCGCTGTGCGGCGTAGGCGCGCCCAGTCTCCAAAGCCGTGCGGTAGACATCATTGCCGGAGAAAGGACGGGAAATCTGTTCCGCACGCTGGCGCTCATGCTTACCGTCTATCTGCTCTACAGCGCCAGCTCTTTGCTGCAGGGCCTGTTCAGCGCCCGGCTCAGCCAGAGCGTCGTCCGGCGGATGCGGGAGGAACTGTTCGGGAAGATCACCAGCCTTCCCATCCGGTATCTGGACACCCACTCCCACGGCGACGTCATGAGCCGGATGACCAACGACATTGAAAACATCTCCACCACCGTCTCCCAATCCCTGCCCTCCTTGTTCTCCGGCGTTTTGACCATCGCCGGCACCGCAGCGGTGATGCTGTGGTACTGCTGGCAGCTGGCGCTGTTAAGCCTGGCCGCTGTTCTGCTGACTGTGCTGGCGACCAAATTCCTCTCCGGCAGGGTCCGCAAATTCTCCCGCAGACGGCAGACGCTCCTGGGCCAGCTCAACGGCACGGTAGAAGAAATGATCTCCGGTTATCACACCGTCGCTGCGTACAATCATCAGGCGATCACGGAAGAGGAATTCCGCCGCACAGCGGATTCCCTCACCCGGGCCGGAATCAAGACCGACGCTTTCAGCGGGGTCATGGGTCCGGTCATGAACTGCATCGGCAACATTGGCTTTGTCATCATCGCGGCTTTCGGCGGGTATTTTTCCGTTCATGGCCTGATTTCGGTGGGCGTGATCTCCGCCTTTATCGTCTACGCNAAGCAGTTCAGCCGTCCCATCAACGAAATCGCTCAGATCTACGGCCAGCTGCAAACCGCCGTNGCCGGAGCGGAGCGGGTCTTTCAGGTGCTGGATGAGAGCAGCGAGGACGGCTCCGGTCAGGAGCTGTCCAAACGGGAAAACGCCACGGTTGTCTTTGACCATGTGAATTTTTCCTACGAGCCGGGACGGCCCATTATCCGCGATTTCTCGCTGACGGTTCCCACAGGCCGGAAGGTTGCCCTGGTGGGAGCGACGGGAAGCGGCAAAACCACCATAGTCAATCTGCTTATGCGGTTTTACGACATCGACAGCGGTACAATCCGCGTCAACGGCCAGGATATCTGCGCGGTGTCCCGGGCCAGTCTCCGGAAAAATATGGCCATCGTTTTACAGGATACCGTCCTCTTTTCCGATACCGTCCGCGGCAATTTAACNTATGCAAACGCCTCCGCCAGTGACGCGCAGTTGGATCAAGCGGTAGAAATGAGCCGNTGCGGGGAGATGATCGCCCTTCTTCCCCGGGGTTATGACACCATACTGACCGGCTCCGGCGCCCAGCTCAGCCAGGGGCAGCGGCAGCTTTTGGCGATTGCCCGGGCCCTCCTCGCGGACCCTATGATTTTGATTCTCGACGAGGCCACCTCAAATGTGGACACCCGGACGGAAAAGGCGGTTCAAGACGCCATGCGTCAGGTTATGCGGGGCCGTACCAGCATTGTAATTGCTCACCGGCTGTCCACCATCCGGGACTCAGACCTCATTGTGGTGATGGACCAGGGCGAAATCGCGGAAAGCGGGACCCATGAGGCCCTTCTTGCCCGGAAGGGAAAATACTATGAGCTGTACCAAACCCAGTTCGCGGGGTTTGCCACATAAGAAAATATGGTGCGGTGAATTTCACCGCACCATATTTTCTTCCATTTGCTCTCCGCGGCTTTTTGCGCATACCCAATTCCAACCCGCCAGAGCCAACGCAATCGCCGCCGGAACCAGCAGCACCGCCATACCGGCCCGAATCCCCGTGTACGCGGCGACGCCGCCAATGATGGATGGCGTAATCACCGAACCCATAGTGCTGACCATGACGAAAATTCCCATCGCCAGAGGATACGCTCCAAATATGCCGCCTGCGTTGGCCACCGTCGTGCCGTACATGCCGGAGAGGGACAACCCCAGGCCCACCGTACCCACCAGCATCAGGGGCAGGCTCGTGCTCATCAGCAATATCCCCAGAAAAACCATAATTCCTGTGCAGAGAGCCAAGATCATCCGCGGAGGGGCTACCCGGCCGGAGACGGCGCTGCACCCAAACCGCCCTGCCAAAATGGTGATCCACAGTAAGGATGTGAGCAGCTGGGCAGACTCCGCTCCCGCCGCGCCGGAGTCCGTGTAATAGGTAACCATCCAGCCCATAACCGAGGCCTCCACACATAGGTAGAAGAACATGATAGCCATGGAACGCAGAAACAGCCGATTCCGCAAAAAGCCGAAAGCACTCCCGCCGCTCTCCGGCTTGGAATACGAAACGCTGTCCATGTTCATAAATAAGGAACTGACCATAGAAATCAGGCCCAGAGCAATGACCACGCAAACTACCCAGCGCCATCCCCCGGCGTTTTCCCGGGTGAATATCAGCACCAGGAAAGGAGCCAGCACCGCTCCAATAGCGAAAAATCCGTGGAGCATATTCAGCGGCGCGGCGGAGCCTCCCGACAGCGTGCTGATGATCTGGTTGTTGTAATTGCTGACCGCTCCCCGGCCAAGGCCGGTAAGGAGCAGCGCGAAGATCAAGATCCAGGGATTCCCAGTGACCAAAGTGATTGCGAATCCAGCGAACGGCAGAACGTTCTGCACCAGCAGCGACCTCCGCAGGCCAAACGCCAAAGGCAGCACTCCCGCTATCAGACCCGTAGCCATGTTGCCGATGGAGTGGGCGGAAATCAAGAAACCGCCCACCTGATAGCTCAACCCATATTCCTCCTTCATCATGGGCAGAATAGACCCAATCATGATGACATTTATCCCCTGAATCAGGTATAGAAAAAACAAATTGCCCACCATATAGCGGTCACTGGGCTTGAGATTTTTGAAAAATGATGGTTTTTCCATAACAAAACACTCCCTCTTGTATTCCTTTGCGATTTCAGACACATGCCCGCAACGAACGGTCCGGCAATTATGCCATACCCGTTTCTTCTGCAGCTTCGTTTTTACCATAGAACTAACACTTTGAGCGGCCATATGGTCAGATGAAATTTTATCTGTTATGATAAGTGTGTTTCCTTTTGAATACACTCTATGCGAAATATCTTTTATCATATCAGTATACTTCATATTATGGTGCTTTGTCCAGCGAAAACTCTTATTCTTATGCTATTGTGTTGCCGGAAACCAGCGGAACTAACTACCGTCTTGACTACTATTTGACTGCTGTTTTTGGAAATTGATAAAAACCAGCGGAACCATTGTACCGCAACGGTTCCGCTGATTTCTCCATTTTTTCTGAAATTTGTGCAGATTCGCTGAAAGCACTGCAATCACAGGGCGTTACCTTTGTGTGTCAGAGAACTCCGACTCTGAAGGCCGCTGGTTCGAATCCAGTCGGGCGTACCAAAACCCCGTGTAAATTGAATATTTGCACGGGGTTTTGCTTTCAAAAAGTTCAGAAGAAAAATTGATTTGACTACTATTGACGGTAGTCAAGCAGAAAAGAGCTATCCCTTCCCCTGAAAATTTTAAAAAAGGAGCCTGCATATGAAAGTCCTGATGATCAACGGAAGCCCCCGGCCCAACGGCAACACCTCCATCGCTCTTGGTGAAATGGAAAAAATTTTTGCGACAGAGGGCGTCGAAACCGAAATTATCCAAATTGGCAGCAAGGCTACTCCAACACTTGACGGATAGCTACAGCTTTTTGAAGAAACTGGAGAGATTCTACGAAAGCAACAATCAGGCGCTTTCCGAATTTCTATCACTAAAATCAAACATCGTTTTCGTGTACCGCTCCGCCGCCTGACGCTTGAGCTGTATCTGCGGATGGCAGTAGGTACGCTCCAGAAATCCGGTATCTCCATGACCAGCCAGTTCTGCTACTGTTTGCTTGTCCACGCCGTTGTGAAGCATTGTGGATACGAAGTAGTGCCGCAGAGTATGGAGATGAAACTCCCGAGGAAAACCGTTTTCGTCGTAGAGTCGGCGAAGATGTCTGCTGAACGAATCCGGGTGCATCGGTTCACCATGCTCATTTGTGAACACATAATC
>JAAVHG010000054.1 GCA_014799855.1 Oscillibacter sp. | reverse complement strand
CGGCGGCATAGGCCAGGCCGATGTCATAGGCTTTTCCGGTGGCGTCCTGCTCCACAGCCAGCAGGCAGGGCACGCCCTTGCCGTTGACATAGGTGGAGCGGACGGTGTGGCCGGGGCCCTTGGGGGCGATCATGAGTACGTCCACGTCGGCGGGGGGCACGATCTGCTTAAAATGGATGTTAAAGCCGTGGGCGAACATCAGGGCGTTTCCGGCCTCCAGATTGGGGGCGAT
Organism: Oscillibacter sp.; assembly: GCA_014799855.1. GTDB lineage: Bacteria > Bacillota > Clostridia > Oscillospirales > Oscillospiraceae > Oscillibacter. The sequence continues at coordinate 7,622 of JAAVHG010000054.1, read as the reverse complement.
GTCCCGCTTGTACACGTCGGCCTGCACCTCGTCGTTGATGAGGATCATCACAATGTCGGCCCACTTGGCGGTGTCGGCCACGGTCTGGACCTTCAGGCCCGCCTGTTCGGCGGCGGCCCAGTTCTTGCTGCCCTCCCGGAGGCCCACGCACACGTCGCAGCCGGATTCCTTCAGGTTCAGGGCATGGGCGTGGCCCTGGGAGCCGTAGCCGATGATGCCGATTTTCTTTCCGTCCAGCTTGGAAACGTCGCAGTCCTTTTCATAGTACATTTTTGCCATAAGTGTATTCCTCCTTCAATTTACTGTCATCGTATATGGTGCTGCGCCCTCTTTCGATGGCGATTGTACCCGTTTTGGCGATTTCCAGAATACCGTAGTCCTCCAGCATCTTGGTAAGCGCGGCCGTCTTCTCCTTGTCGCCGAAGATGGCCACGGTCAGCGTCTCACGGCTGACGTCGATGATCTTGGCCCGGAAGATGTTGGCCATTTGGATCACTTCGTCCCGGGCGTTGCGGTCCGCCGCGTGGACCTTGATCAGGGAGAATTCCCGCCGGATAGAGGTGTTTTCGTCCAAAATCTTTACGGCCTGCACCGGGAGAAGCTTCCGGCACTGGTCGGCCAGCTGGCTGATCATCAGCTCATTGCCCACAATGCTGATGGTCAGCCGGGCGGTGTGGGGCTTGTCTGTCTCCCCGGTGACGATGGACTCGATATTATAGCCCTTCCGGGAGAAGAGGCGGGACACCTGGCTCAGCACGCCGGGGGTGTCGTCCGCCAGAATGCAGAGGGTATAGAGCTTGGGGGTCATGTCCATAGGCTTTTTCATGTGGGCCCTCCTTCGCTGAGCAAGAAGTCGGTGATGGGCGATCCGGCGGCCACCATGGGCCGGACCATCTCGTCGATGTCCAGCATACAGTCGATGACCGCGCCGGAGCGGCCGGCCAGGGCCTGGGCAAAGGCCTTTTCCATCTCCTCCAGGGTGGAAACCCGGTAGCCCCGGAGGCCGTATGCCTCCGCCAGCTTCACGAAATCCGGCCCCCGGTCCAGGGTGGTTTCGGAGTACCGCTGGCCGTAAATCAGGTTCTGCCACTGGCGGACCATGCCCAGAGTGCCGTTGTTGAACACCAGGGTAATAATGGGCAGGTGGTAATGCTCCACCGTGCAAAGCTCATGGCAGTTCATCCGGAAGCACCCGTCTCCGGTAATGTGGAGGACCCGCTTATCCGGGTGGGCCGTCTGGGCCCCGATGGCCGCCCCCAGGCCGAAGCCCATGGTGCCGAAGCCGCCGCTGGTCAATAGCTGGCCGGGGTAGTCGAAGTGGAGGTATTTAATGGCCCACATCTGATGCTGGCCTACGTCGGTAGCCACGATAGCGTCCTCCGGCATCTGCCGCCGGACGGTTTCCAGCACCTGCTGGGGGGTGAGGGTGGGGCTGTCCAGAGCCACGGAGGGGGCCCGGAGGGGAAGAATATACGCTTTCCAGCCGGCGTGGCTGTACTGGGGCAGCTTCTCGTTAAGCATTTGCAGCACCCGGCGGGCGGAGCCGATGATGTGGTGGTCTGTCAGGACGTTTTTGTCAATTTCCGCCCGGTCCACGTCGATCTGCACGATTTTGGCGTTTCTGGCGAAGTTGGAGGGCAGCAGGGCCACCCGGTCGGAGAAGCGGCAGCCCACGGCGATCAGCAGGTCGCACTCGTCGCAGGCCACGTTGGAGGCCTTGGAGCCGTGCATACCGATCATGCCGGTGGTGAGAGGGTGGCTTCCGGGGAAGCCGCCGCCGCCCATGACGGTGATGGCCACGGGAGCGTCCAGCTTTTCGGCGAACTCCCGGAACTCCCGGTGGGCACGGCCCCGGACCACGCCGCCGCCGCAGATGAGGAACGGCTTTTCCGCCTGGGCAATCATTTCCAGAAGGGTGTCCACGTCCTGGCGGTCCGGCTCCGGCTTCTTCAAGCGGTCGCCGTCGGCCAGAGCCTGGATGCTGCCGCAGGTCCGGTTCTGCTGCCAGGGCACAAACTCGTAGTCAATCTCCACGCTGGGGGCGGTCACGTTTTTCAGCAGGTCGATCAGCACCGGGCCGGGCCGTCCCGTAGCCGCCACGGCGAAGGCCTGGCGGATCACGTCGGGGATGGTCTGGGCGTCCCGCACCAGGTACGTGGCCTTGGTGATGGGCATGGCAATGCCGGTGATGTCCACCTCCTGGAAAGCGTCCTTGCCCAGGGTTTCCTCCGTCACGTTGCAGGTGATGAACACCACGGGGGAGGAGTCCAGATAGGCCGTAGCGATGCCGGTGGTGAGATTGGTGGCCCCTGGGCCGGAGGTGGCGAAACACACGCCCACCCTTCCGGTGGCCCGGGCGTAGCCGTCCGCCGCGTGGGCCGCCCCCTGCTCGTGGGCGGTGAGCACATGGTGGAGCTTGTCTTTGTAGCGGTACAGCTCGTCGTAGAGATTCAGGATGGTGCCGCCGGGATAGCCGAAGATGGTGTCCACCTCCTGCTCCAGCAGGCATTCCATAATGGCCGCGGTTGCTTTGATTTTCACATTATCGCCTCTTTCCGCATTTCCCTTGCCTATTTCCAGATTTTTGCCGCCTTGGGGTCCTCCGCGAGGCACAGCTCCCGGAGGGTTTCCAGCTCTTCGGTGTGGTCCTCAAGAGGGTCCCCGTACTCCAAAACCGCGGCGGTGGAAAAGGTAAAGCCCGCCTCGCCGTACTGGTTCCACAGCTCCAACAGATGCTTGTTAGGGTGCATGCCGCCGGAGAGCTTGGCGCGGACGCTGTTAAAGTCCGCTTTCGTATCCTTGGAGACGCCCAAAAAGGTCTCTCCCGTGGCCTTGCAGCGGAGGGAGATCACGCCCATCTCCGGGCGGCGGTTTTTCCACTCCTCCACCATGGCCTTCTTTTGCGCTTTATCCATCAGTGTCTCCTATTCGATGATCAGCTGGATATATCCGTCGATTTCCTTATTATAGACATGCTTTCCGATAATTCCCCGGAGTTTCCGCACGTCCTCCAAATCCGGGGCGGCGAACTCCTGATAACAAACCGGAGAGCCAGACTGGTTCAGCGGTTCGCAAAAGTCGGAAATATGACAGTAAAACTGATCCAAGAATNTCCTCCAGGGGGTACTGGGAGATCTCTCCGGCGTGGGGTCCCTCCCCCAGATCCGGCTCCTGCACGAAGGAGAGCGTGGTCACGTACAGCGTCCCGCCGTCTTGATCCAGCCGGTAAATGCCNTCCTCCACNGGGGTGTATAGAGNGCTTTTNTATTTTTCGGCGGAANAGCCTTGAATATCCTTCATGCAATTCCTCCTCAAATCTTCCCGCCGCCGGTCTGCANGGCGATNACGCCTGTGCGGGCNACCTCNAAGATGTTGAANGGCCGCATCATGTCCTCGAAGGTNCGGACCCGCTCCGGGGTGTCGGAGATCTCCATGGTCATGGAGGTGGGGGAGATATCNGCCACCTTGGCCCCGCAGATGGTGCAGATGGTCATGATGTTCTCCCGGTTGGTCTTGTTGGCGCTGACCTTGATCAGCATCAGCTCCCGGCCAATCTTGCTGCTCTCGTCCAGGGTGCGGACCTTGATGACCTCCACCAGCTTGTTCAGCTGCTTTTCCACCTGNTCCACCACGTTGTTGCCGTTGTCCACGATGATGGTGATCCGGGAGAGGCTGGGNTCGTCGGTAACGCCCACCGCCAGGGAGTCGATGTTAAAGGCCCGGCGGGAGAAGAGGCTGGTAATCCGGTTCAGCACGCCCGCCTGGTTCTCCACCAGCACGGAAATGGTCTGTTTCATGGCTTCTCCCTCCTTAATCGGTGGTCATATAGTCCNGGCCCGCCTCGGCAATCAGAANGCAGGGCCCCNCGGTCCCCAGGAAGCGGTCAAGGGCCGCCTCCACGTCCTCCTCCTCGCTGAGGGCCACGCTGGGNATGCCGTAGGCGGCGGCGACGGCGGCGAAGTCCGGGTCGCCGTTCAGCTCCACGCCGAAGGGCCCATGGTAGGGNGCCTTCACCTGGGANTGGCGCACCAGGCCCAGAACGCCGTTGCGCATGAGGACAATTTTCAAATCCATCCCCTGGGCCTTTACCACGGCCAGCTCGTTCATGGACATCTGGAAGGACCCGTCGCCGCAGACCACCACCGTCTGGCGGTCCGGCTGGGCNGTCTTCACGCCGATGGCGCAGGGCAGGGCGTAGCCCATGGTGCCCAGGCCCCCGCTGGTGAGGAANCGGCCTCCGTTNAGCCGCAGGTGCTTGCAGGCGAAGATCTGGTTCTGGCCCACGTCCACGCAGACGGCGGCGTCCTCCCGGAGCCGCTCGCCCAGAAGCCGCAGAACCCGTCCGGGAAAGACGCAGCCGGGCTTTGCCGGATAGGTNCGGTTCAGNTCCTCCCGGCGGAGGTNTTGCAGCATCTCCCGCCAGGGGGCGCACTCCACGGTTACGCCCCGCTCCATCAGCTGGCCCAGGATAACCCGGGCNTTGCCCACCAGGGGGATGGTGGCCTGCATATTCTTCCCGATTTCCGCCGGGTCCACGTCAATGTGGATATTGGGCATCCGCCGCTGGATTTCNCCGGGGGANAAAATNGCCCGGTCNGCCACNCGGGTGCCGATCATNATGAGCAGATCCGATTTCGCCAGGGCCTTGTTGGCGCAGGCGCTGCCGTGGGTGCCGATCATGCCCATGTTCANNGGGTGGGTTGTGGGGAACAGGGACAGGCCCATCATGGTAGTCACCACGGGGATTTGCAGCCGTTCGGCGAANTCCCGGAGGGCCGNNNCGGCNCCCGCCAGGAACACGCCGCCTCCGGCGCAGATGACGGGCCTNTGGGCGGCGGAAATGGCCTCCGCCACGTTGCCGATCTGCTTGTCGTTGCCCCGGACNCTGGGGTTATAGCCCCGGATGGTCACGCTCTCCGGGAACTGGGGGTNCTCCACCACCTGCTCCTGCACGTCGATGGGGATGTCAATCAGCACCGGGCCGGGGCGTCCGGCGGCGGCGATATAAAAGGNCNCNTNNAGCACGCGGGGNAGGTCCCTGNCGTCCTTCNNCANATAGCTGTGCTTGGTGAAGGGCAGGACGGCNCCGGTGATGTCCACCTCCTGGAAGATGTCCCGGCCCAGCTGGACGGAGGGCACCTGTCCCGTGACGGCCACCAGGGGGATGGAGTCCATATAGGCGGTGGCTACGCCGGTGATCAGATTGGTGGCTCCGGGGCCGGAGGTGACGACGCACACGCCCACCTTTCCNGTGACGCGGGCGTAGCCGGAGGCCATGTGTCCGGCGTTCTGCTCCGTCCGCACCAGGGTGTAGCCNANNNGNGGGGNCTGCAAAAAGGCGTCGGCNATGGGACAGATGGTGGCNCCNGCGTAGCCNAAGACGCGCTCCACGCCCTCCCGCAAAAAGCCCTCGATTAAAATACCAGCGCCGGTCATTTCCATGGCGGCCGCCCTCCTTATCCTTGAAAATACACGGGGAATGAAAAAAGCCCGCGGCCTTGTCGGTCACGGGCTTTGAAAAAGCCTTTCGGCGGTCCCCGGCGGCTGTCCGCCTGGGATTAAAGGGAACCCTGGGTTCCGTTCTGCGCATGACCAAACGCACTATTCTCTTTCCGTACAGCCAGAACCAGTACCAGAACCAGAATAATGTTTACAGCCAGCATGTTGTTCAGAACAGACGCCATAACCATCGTTCCACCGCCAAACCCGGCCGGCCCAGTCAGGCCAGCCTGTCTTGTTTTCACATTATACATTTTCCTCCCCAAAAGCGCAACTGGAAAATGGGCCGGGGGATTTTTTCTGGATGATTTCATGAAGGAATCCCGGCTTTTTACTGGTTTTGTGGGCAAAACCGCCAAAGCTGTTCGCCCTTACCCCGTCCGGTAAGCCGGAAATTTCCGCAGACAACGCCAAGGGGCCCGGAGCGGGCAATCCTCACGGATTCTCCACCACATGGGGGAGGAAATAGCGGATCTGCTTCTTCCACCAGGGCCAGTCGTGGTTCACATCCAGGCCCCAGTAGTCCACCCAGGCGTTGATGCCCTTGGATTTCAGCACGGCGTCAAAGCGGCGGGTAGCCGCCAGAAGCTGGTCCTCCCAGGCCCCCTGGCCCACGCAGATCATGATTTTCCGCTGGCTGTAGAGGTCCATGTAGGGGTGGCCGGCGGGCATGTTGGCGATGCTCTCCCGCGGGTCGTTGAGATAGACCACCTCGTCCATGTACCCGCCGTACATATCCTGGGTTTCGTATACGCCGGAGAGGGCGATAAGGCTGTCGAAAATATCCGGGCGGCGGAAGAAGAAATTCCCCGCGTGATAGGCCCCCATGGAGAACCCGGTGGAAAGCAGGTCCTGTCCGGTGCCGTTGATCTCCCGGATACGGGGAACCAGTTCCTGAATCACGTACTGGAACCAGGCCTCGTGAAGGCGGACCCGGTCATAGGGGTGCTTGCCCTGCCGGTCGGAGACGGTCTCCGCGTCGATGGAGTCCACGGTGAAAAGCTGCAATCTGCCGCCCTCCAGGTAGTCCCCCAGAGTCTCCAGCATACCAAAACCCTCCCAGTCGAAAAAGCGGCCGTTCTGGCAGGGGAACGCCAGAGCGGGCTTGCCGCCGTGGCCGTAGACCTTGAATTCCGTGTCTCGGCCCAGCTGCTGGCTGTATTCCTTGTAATATTCAATCTTCATGATGAATCTCCTTATTTCACATTGGCCGGATCTTCCCGGCTGATGGTTATTGTACCATATTTTCCCCATCAGGGCAAGAGGAGGACCGCCGTTTGCCGTCCGCGCCGCTTATCTTTTCAGCCTGTTTCCGGTATTGATGTAAATAACGCCGCCGATACCTACACCAAAAAACAGGGCGAGGCCAAGCCATAAAAGCCACATTTCGCCTAAAATATCACTGGCCATAAGAATGAGGAAACAGCCCGCGAAGGCGAACATCAGCTTCCCAATATATCCGCATAATTTTTTCTCGTTGATTTTGTCTTTCTCCGCTTTAGAGGCCGTGTTATATCCGGCAATCAAAAACGAACCCTTTCCATTGAAAAATACAATGCCCAACAGCAAAAACAGCCTAACAAAAATCCCATGAATAATGAGCACCAGCATTCCTTCTTTCTATGATTGTGTGGCTAATTATGATTCAGATTTTATCATGACCAGCTTTCAGATTCAAGGCAAAACCAGAGCGCTTGTCCAAGCGTTAAACACAGGCAGTCAGTCTACCACCAAGCGGCGGCAGCGCAAATAGAAGAAAAAGCATCATCAATCACCACCCCCCGCCCACACCACGCCGCGGCCCGAAGACATACTTGTTTTTCTGGGCAGTTCTTCCGCGTAGCGTCTTTCTCTCTTTTGGACCGTGAACGGCCCATTTTCTCTCTTTCTGCGCCCAGAAAGAGAGAAAATGGGGGGTTCAAAGCCCCAGCTATCATCATGGCTGAAATCCCCCGCCCGCAAGGGCAAAAACAACTCCAAGGTTGGGCAAACAAACTCTTGCAATTTAAACCAAAGAGGTTTATAATTCATTGCCATAAAGCGTTAAAGCGCACGACAGGAGGAGCTTCCATGAATTTTGTCTATATTTCCCCCAATTTCCCCGAGGCTTTCCGCTGGTTCTG
>JAAVHG010000053.1 GCA_014799855.1 Oscillibacter sp. | reverse complement strand
CCCCGTTTTTCATGATATAGTAACTGTCCCCATCGGTGGTAGTTTTACCGAAGTCCAGGGTGGTGACGTGGCCGTCCTCCTGGGTGAGGACAATGCTGGCCGCCGGCTCATCCAGGCCGTAGGTGCCCAAATCTTCCTCCGTCTGGGGGGTGATGGTCTGCTGGGGCTTTAAATCCGCCAGCAGTTCCATAAGCTTGGTAACGGTGGCGTCGTTCAGGGGGAAGCTGGGGTCGTCGGCCCAAATCCACTTCCCCTCCTCGTCCAGCGCGAAGGACAGCGTGGCCGAGCCGTTGTTATAGCGGAGGGCGGAGTGGTCCGCCTGCTGCATGATGCTTCCGTCCCCGTCGGCCTCCGCATCCGGCTCCGGCCGGGAAGCCCTATAGCGCATACCCAGCACAATCAGCACCGCGGCGAACAGCACCGCCAGAATGACAGACAGGATGGTCACTGTCCGCCGCTCTTTCCAATCCATTTCCATAAACGGGAATCCTCCTTATCCTGATCGCCGCGGGCGGCGGGGGTGGTACTTGCCCTTCGGGCGGGCGAATAGCAGCTATGAAGATAGCTGGTGCAATTGAACCCCCCATTTTCTCTCTTTCTGGGCGCAGAAAGAGAGAAAACGGGCCGTTCACGGTCCAAAAGAGAGAAAGACGCCGGCCGAAACGGCCCTTTGGGCCTAATCGGCCAATTACGGGGGTCGAATTTCGCGTAGTGCCCCGCAACCGAATTACTCTACGGCCGGGTGCGCTTTACCTTCTTCTATGAATGACCTCCGTCCCGCACTCTGATAGTGCCGGCTAGCGGTGTTGGTGCTTGACGAATGGATGTTCGTTTCTTTTCGCTGCCGCTGGTGCGGTGGGAGTTGGGGGACGGTTGGCTTTCGCTGGCCGCCGTTGGCGGCTTCGCTGACGCGGTGGTGAACGGGTTTCACTCTCGCTGGTCACTGGTCTTGTGAGCCAGTGACGGCGCTGGCTGGCGAGGTCCCTGCAAAATCAAAGATTTTGTGGGAAGAGGAGGAACAAACGGAACGGTATGAAGCCTGCCCGCAGAGCAGGATTTCTGTAGTGCAGTTTGTTCCGGCGAAGAACCGCGCCTTCGGCGAATGCTCCCGCCTTTGTGCGTTAGAAAACCAGGCCCCCACCCACACCAGGGTGCGGCAGCACAAATAGAGGGGGAGGGCATCATCAACCTCCAAACCCCGGCTTGCGGTCAGTCGCGGCCCGAAGACATACCTGTCTTGATGGGAAGTTCTTGCGCGAGCGCTTTTTCTCTTTTGGACCGTCCACGGCCCGTTTTCTCTTTTTGGCAAGGACAAAAAGAGAAAATGGGGGGTGGAAAAGGACCAGCCCTCAGAGGGCTGACAACCGCCCCGCCCGCAAGGGCAAGCAAATACCCCCGGCCAGTACGGCCGATCACCCGCTTCCTGGCTATTATACCATATTTCCGCCTTTCGTCAATGAAACCAGCTTAGCTGAAAAAGCTAAAATTCACCTGAAAGGACCGGGGTTTACAGAATGTTCAAAAAATTTCAAGATTATTTTCATTTTTATGGGGTATCTTAATAGTGTCCTCCACAGAGGAAATCTCCCTCTCATTTCTTTTTTCTCTCCAAAAGGCGGCGCGGGTCCGGAAGCGGGTCCGCGCCGCCGCCCTTTCTCCCTCTTGTCAAATTTTCCAGCCATTTCCCTCATTTCCCGGAATATATTCTTGCAAAACCCGCCTGTGTTCGCTATAATGAAACCGCCGAAAGGCAAGCTGTGTAGTTCGGGCGGTCATGTCCGCCCGGGAAGATAAAGGAGGAAACGACTATGCGAGGAGTCCATAGCGCGGTAGACGATATCCGCCGGGGCGTGTTCCGGGAGGTAGCCAAGCTGGCCTATGAGTGGGAGCCCGGCGACCGGGACAAGGTGGATTTCATCCCCTACACCCTGGTGCCCGGCGACGTGGCCAAGTACCGCCACGACGTGTATCTGGAGCGGGCAATCATCATCGCCCGGGTGCGTCTGGCCCTGGGCATGAATATCGACATCGGCGGCCACCTCTCCACCCATATCGACGAGGCAGTGACGGACCAGAAGTATTTTGAAACCCCTCTGGTCAACATCATCAATTCCGCCTGCAACGCCTGCCCCACCAAGCAGATCCGCATCACGGACAGCTGCCAGGGCTGCATTTCCCACCCCTGCATGAACGTATGTCCCAAGGACGCCATTTATTTAGATAAAGACAAGCATTGCCACATCGACCAGGAAAAGTGCATCAAGTGCGGCAAGTGCTTTAACCAGTGTCCCTACCGGGCCATCAGCTACATTGAGCGCCCCTGCGCCGCCGCCTGCGGCGTGAACGCCATTGAAAGCGACGACCAGGGCCGGGCAAAAATCAACTACGACAAATGCGTCTCCTGCGGCATGTGCCTGGTAAACTGCCCCTTCGGCGCCATTGCCGACAAGAGCCAGATTTTCCAGCTGATCACCGCCATGCGCCGCAACGACGAGGTCATCGCCTGCGTGGCTTCCGCCTTTGTGGGCCAGTTCGGCAAGGACGTCACCCCCGCCAAGCTGAAAGCCGCCATGAAGATGCTGGGCTTTTCCGACGTGGTAGAGGTCTCCATCGGCGCGGACATGTGCACCGTTCAGGAGGCCCACGACTTCCTGGAGGAGGTCCCCGCCAAGCAGCCCTTTATGGGCACCTCCTGCTGCCCCGCCTGGAGCATGATGGCGAAAAACATGTTCCCGGAGTTTAAAGATTATATTTCCATGGCCTTGACGCCCATGGTCATTACCGCCCGCCTGGTGAGAAAGGCGGTGCCCGATGCGAAAATCTGCTTCATCGGGCCCTGCTCCGCCAAGAAGCTGGAGGCCAACCGCCGCACCGTCCGCTCCGACGTGGACTTTGTGCTGACCTTTGAGGAGCTCCAGGGCATGTTTGACGCCAAGGAGATTGATTTCTCCAAGATCGAGCCCGGCCCCGACGACGAGATGGACGCCGGCAGCGGCATGGGCCGGGGCTTTGCCGTAGGCGGCGGCGTGGCCGCCGCCGTGGTGGAGGCCATCAAGCACATCGATCCGGACCGGGAGGTCCTCATTGAGTACGGCGACGGCCTCCGGGAGTGCCGGAAGATGCTGATGATGGCCAAGGCCGGCAAGCGGGACGGCTATCTCTTGGAGGGCATGGGCTGTCCCGGCGGCTGCGTGGCCGGCGCGGGCACTATTCAGCCGGTCAAGCAGTCCACCGCCAGCGTGGCCAAATTCAAGGCGGAGGCGGAGACGGAGAGCTCCACCGACAACCCCTTCATTACCTGGATGGTGGATGTGGAGGACTGATTGTCCCCGAAAAGCCGGATTTATTCCTAAAAAACGCCGCCGGTGGGTTTCCGCCGGCGGCTTCCTCTATTTTTTGGACTCCATTCACTCCTGCCGCTTCCTCAAAGGCGGCGGGCGGCGGTCAGACGATGCCGCGGCCTTTCAGCGTGCCCCAGATTAGCAGCAGGACCAGCGCCCCCACGCATACGGCGATGAACGCGTCAATATACTTGATGGGCACACCCCGGAACCGCTCGTAAAACCGCTGTACGGCGTTCTGGGGGCCGGGTCCCTCCGGCGGGTCCTCCGGAAGAGGACGGTTTTCCTTGTCGTTTTTCATCACATTGCCTCATTGAAAAGCGGAGGGCCGCAGGCGCGGCCCTCTCTTTATTTCCGTAAATTACTTCTTGGTGAGATACTTCCGCAGGTCCAGGGCAACGGCCACGATAATGACCAGGCCCTGGGCGATGTAGGTGTAAGCGGGGTCAAAGCGGAGGAACTGGAGGCAGATCTTCAGCACCTCGAACACCAGCACGCCAATGAGGATGCCGCCCACTTTGCCCACGCCGCCGTTGGCGGAGACGCCGCCGATGGTGCAGGCCGCGATGGCTTCCAGCTCATAGCCGGTTCCGGTGGCGGTGGACGCGCCGCCCGCCTTGGAGCCGATGAGGAAGCCGGCCAGGGCGTACATGACGGCGGCCAGGGTGTAAATGCGGATCAGGGCCGCGGAGACGTTGACGCCGGCCACTTGGGCGGCGTTCTCATTGCCGCCGATGGCGTACATGTATTTGCCGTGCCGGGTCTTATTGTACAGGAACCACATGAAGATTCCCACCAGAAGGGCGGGGAGCAGCAAATAGGGCAGGAAGCGGTTGCCGAAGAAGTTGCCGCTGGCCAAGGCCCGGTAGCTCTCCTTGAAGCCGCCGATGGGCTGGTTGCCGGTGATGATTTGGCAGGTGCCATAGACCAGGGTCTGCATACCCAGGGTGGCGATGAAGGGGGGAACCTTTAAAAAGGCGATAACGCAGCCGTTGACAGCGCCAATGCAGCCCATGAGGACGATGGTGATGATCAGGGCCACAAACCAGGGCATATCCGGCATCCAAGGCAGCACCCGGGCGCTGTAGTCCAGGGTCTGCTGCATCATGGCGGCAAGACAGGCGGCGAGGCCCACCTGACGGCCGGCGGACAGGTCCGTACCCTTGGTGATCAGGCACCCGGACACGCCGCAGGCGATGATGAACCGGGGGGCCACGTTGGAAATCAGGTTGCCCACGTTTTCCTTGCTCATGAAGTTCTGGCTGTTCCGCCAGGTGAACAGGGCCAGCAGAATAATCAGAACAATGATGGCGTTATCGGAAATAAATTTTGTGACGCTTTTGGCGTTCAGCGTCTTTCCCGTTGTCTTTCCCATAATCTCTCTCCTCCTTATTCAAACTGGGTCGCCAGGGCCATGATGTTCTCCTGATTGGCCTCCGGGCCGTCGATAAAGCCGGTGATCCGGCCGTCGCACATGACCATGATCCGGTCGGACATGCCGATAAGCTCGCTCATTTCGGAGGAAATCATGATAACGCTTTTGCCCTGCTTCGCCAGCTCCGCGATGATGCAGTAAATCTCGTATTTCGCGCCCACGTCGATGCCCCGGGTAGGCTCATCCAGGATGAACACGTCCGGGTCATTGGCCAGCCACCGGCTGATCAGCACCTTCTGCTGGTTGCCGCCGGAGAGGGACTGGATCAGAGTCTTGGACGAGGGCGTTTTGATGGAGAGCTTCGCCACGTTGTCCTGGACCAGCCGCTCAATCTTCCGGTCGTTCAGCATGATTCCGCCAATCAGATACTGGTTCAGGGAGGCGATGGACACGTTGTCCGCGATGGAGAGGACGCCCAGGATGCCGGTGGCCCGGCGGTCCTCCGTCAGCATGGCGATACCGCTGTTGATGGCCTGCTTGGGCTGGCTGATTTTCAGCTCCTTCCCCTTGTATGTAATTTTTCCCGCGGTGTGGCACCGGAGGCCGAAGAGGCCCTCCATCAGCTCCGTCCGCTGCGCGCCCACCAGGCCCGCCACGCCCAGGATCTCGCCCTTGCGGACCTGGAAGGAGGCGTGGCGGAAGCTCTTGGGATTGATGGAGGTAAAGTCCTCCACCTCGAAGACCACCTCGCCGGGCACGTTCTCCCGCTTGGGATACAGGTTGCTGAGCTCCCGGCCCACCATCTTGGTGATGATGAAGTCGGTGGTAAGGCCCTTGGCCTCCCAGGTGCCGATGTACTGGCCGTCCCGCATGATGGTGACTTCGTCGCTGATGCGGAGAATCTCGTCCATCTTGTGGGAGATATAGACAATGGAAACGCCCTTGGCCCGCAACTCGTTCACGATGGTGAAGAGGGCCTCCACCTCCGCGGCGGTCAAAGAGGAGGTGGGTTCGTCCAGAATCAACACCTTGCAGTCGGCGGAGACGGCCTTGGCGATTTCCACCAGCTGCATCTGGGAGACGCTGAGGCTCCCCAGCTTGGCCCGGGGATTGAAGCTCAGGTGGACCTCCTTCAGCACCTTCTCTGCGTCCCGGTACATTTTCTCATGGTCCACCACGGCGATGGGGCCGAAGTGCATGAGCGGATAGCGGCCCACATAGATATTCTCGCCGATGCTGCGCTCGGGGATGGGCTGGAGCTCCTGGTGCACCATGGCGATGCCCCGGTGCAGCGCGTCCAGCGGGCCCTTGATCTGAACCTTCTCCCCCTCGTAGATAACCTCGCCCTCGTCCATGTGGTAAATGCCGAACATGCACTTCATCAGCGTGGACTTGCCCGCGCCGTTTTCTCCCATCAGCGCGTGGACGGTGCCGGGGCGGAGCTTGAGCTGCGCGTGGTCCAGCGCCTTCACGCCGGGGAAGGTCTTCACCACGTCACGCATTTCCAAACGATATTCTGACAATTTTCTGTTCCCCCCTTGGTAATTGAATCCCTTTTCCATGGCCGGCGGAATACCGCCGGCCATGGAAAAGGGGGTGCGTGCGCCTGCGCACACGCACCCCAAAACGCTTTTCTCTTTTAAAATCCGTTTCTCNTNGGAAAATCAGCCCATGAAGTCGGCCACGTTGTCNGGAGTAACCTTCACGTAGTCAACGTACACGCTCTGCTGGCCGGAGGCATAGGTGGCGCCGCCCAGCAGCTTCTCCATCTCCTCCACGGCGGCGGTGGCCTGGCCCTTGGCGTCGTTCAGCACGGTGCCGGTCATGTTGCCGTTCTTCACTTCCTCGAGGGCGGCGTCCAGCGCGTCAACGCCCACGAGATAGATGTCCTCGTTGACCTTNCGGCCGGCNGCCTGGATGGACTGNAGGGCGCCGATGGCCATNTCGTCGTTGTTGCAGAAAACNACCTCAACGCTGGCGCCGAACTGGGCCAGGTCGTTNGCCACGATCTCCTGGCCGCGCTCACGCATCCAGTCGCCGCGGGTGAGGTTCAGCTCCTCGACCTCGATGCCGGCGTCCTTGAGNGCCTTGNCGGAATNCTCGGTGCGGAGCTGGGCGTCGATGTTCTCGGTGGTGGCCNTATCAATGATGTAGGAGACCTTGCCGTCGCCGTTGATGTCGCCCTTGTTGGCGGTGTCGAGGATCAGCTCGCCCTGGAAGGTGCCGGACTGGGCGGCGTCGCAGCCCACGTAGACCAGCTTGTCATACACGGCCATCTGCTCGGCGGTGGGCTCACGGTTGATAAGCACGGTGGGGATACCCGCGGCCTGGACGGTGGCGATGATCTGGTCGGCGGCGGAGGTCATGACCGGGTTGATGATCAGCGCGTCAACGCCCTGGGTGATGAAGGTGTTGATCTGCTCGTTCTGCTTGGCCTGGTCGTTGGCGCCGTCCACCACGGTGACCTGATAGCCCTTNCCTTCCAGAATCTCCTGGAGGGCGTTCCGGTAGGTGGTCATGAAAGCGTCGGTGAACTGGTAGATGCACACGCCGATGGTGCCGGCGGACGCGGGAGCGGTGGTATCCGCGGGGGCGCTGGCGCCGCTGTCGGCGGGCTGGGAGGTCTGGGCGTCACTGCCGCCGGTGGACCCGCCGCTGCTGCNGCCGCCGCAGGCCGCAAGAGAGAGGACCATAATCAGCGCAAGAGCCAGTGCAAAAAACTTCTTCATGCTTCTTTTCTCCTTTTTTGCTTAAAAATTNCCGGAAAAGCCTCCGCCGCTTCCATTCGCCAGAGGCCCTCACACCCTTNNNNAAGGGTGTGAAAAAGGGGACGTCCCCTTTCGCCGCAGGCGGACAAACCGGCGTCCGCAATTCCTGGTGGTATGGNTAACATGATACCACAAATCGGAAATTTGTCAATAGATCGCACAAAATATGTGTGTTTTCAACGATTTTATTTGAGCCTTTTGTATAAAATGGAGAATTGGCCAGNGGAATCCCGGCGGATGCCCGCAGGTCAATAATTTGCATTTGATCAGCCGGAAGCCCTGTGGTATAATTTTCATAATTACACAAAGCACATCCCCGCCAATGACAAGGAGGAAACGCCTATGGAAAATCAAACCCTGGAAGCCCGCCTGGAGCGGGGAGAGCTTGACGAGACCCTCCGCCGGCTGTACGGCGGCAGTCCGGAAACCGCCCGGGGCCGCTGCGCCCAGGTGCTGGACGGCTTCGCCAAAGCCTTTGGCGGCCCCGCGGCCGCCCTGTTCAGCGCGCCGGGCCGCACAGAGCTGGGCGGCAACCACACGGACCACCAGCACGGCCGGGTTCTGGCCGCCGGAGTGGATCTGGACATTCTGGCCGCCGCCGCCCCCAACGCCAGCGGCCTGATCCGGGTCCAGTCGGAGGGCTATTCCCTGATCACCGTGGATCTCCGGGAGCTGACNCCCCGGCCCGAGGAGGAGAACACCTCCGCCGCCCTGATCCGGGGCGTGGCCGCCCGGATGGCGGATCTGGGCTGTCCCCTGGAGGGCGCGGGCCTGGACGCGTACCTGATCTCCAGCGTCCCCGGCGGCAGCGGGCTCAGCTCCTCCGCCGCCTTTGAGGTGCTGATCGGCGTGATGCTCAACGAGCTTTTCTGGAACGGGAAGGCCGGCGCCGTGGAGATCGCCCAAATCGGCCAGTACGCGGAAAACGTCTTTTTCGGCAAGCCCTGCGGCCTGATGGATCAGACCGCCTCCTCCGTGGGCGGCGTGGTGGCCATCGACTTCGCCGACACCGCCAATCCTGTGGTGGAGCAGATTTCCCTGGATCTGGCCGCCAATCAATACGCCATGTGCATTCTGGACTCCGGGGCGGGCCACGCGGACCTGACGCCGGAGTACGCCGCCATTCCCGACGAGCTGAAGGCCGTCTGCCGCTATTTCGGCAAGGAGGTCCTGCGGGAGGTGCCGGAGGACAGCTTCCTGGCCGCCCTGCCCCAGGTGCGGAAGGCCGCCGGGGACCGGGCCGTCCTTCGGGCCATGCACATCTATCAGGAAAACCGCCGGGCGGAGGCGGAGGCGGAAGCCCTCCGCCGGGGGGAGTTCAGCGAGTTCCTCCGGCTGGTCCGGGAGTCCGGCCGCTCCTCCGCCATGTACCTGCAAAACGTCATTCCCACCGGCCAGACCGTCAACCAGGAGCTGATGGTGGCCATCGCCCTGTGCGAGCGGATTCTGGAGGGCCGGGGGGCCGTCCGGGTCCACGGCGGCGGCTTTGCGGGAACCGTCCAGGCCTTTGTGCCGCTGGACTGTCTGGCGGACTTCCAGGCCAAGGCCCAGGCGGTCCTGGGGCCGGGAAGCTGCCACGTGGTCACCATCCGGCCTGTGGGCGGATGCAGAATCGCTTAACAGGGAGGGCGCGGTATGGATCGTCATGAAGCAGTCGCCAAGCTGATCGATTACGCGGAAAGCGCTGATCTTATCTCGGCGTGCGAGCGCACCTGGGCCGTCAACACGGTCTTNGACATATTAAAGCTGGATAGCTATACGGAACCCGGGCGAACCTGGGACAAGGACCATGTGGAGCTGGCCCCTGTGCTGGAATTTCTCCTGGACGACGCTTACGCGCGGGGCGTGCTGGCGGAAAACTCCGTGGTTTACCGGGATCTCTTTGACACGGAGATCATGGGCCGTCTCACTCCCCGGCCCGCCCAGGTTGTGGAAAAGTTCCAGGCTTTGCTGGNCGAAAGCCCCAAGGCCGCCACGGATTGGTACTATCAATTCAGCCAGGACACCAACTATATCCGCCGGGACCGCATTGCCAAGGATATGAAGTGGATCGCCCCGACGGAGTACGGGGATTTGGACATCACCATCAACCTCTCCAAGCCGGAGAAGGACCCCAAGGCCATTGCCGCGGCGAAAAACCTCCCCGCCTCCGCCTATCCCCGGTGCCAGCTGTGCGCCGAGAACGAGGGCTACGCCGGACGGGTGAATCATCCGGCCCGGCAGAACCACCGGATAGTGCCCATCACCATCAACGGATCTCCCTGGTTTTTGCAGTATTCGCCCTACGTGTACTATAATGAGCACTGCATCTGCCTGAACAGCGTCCACACCCCCATGAAAATCGACCGGGCCTGCTTCCAGAAGCTGCTGGACTTCATCCGCCAGTTCCCCCACTACTTCGTGGGCAGCAACGCGGACCTCCCCATTGTGGGCGGGTCCATCCTGGCCCACGACCACTTCCAGGGGGGGCACTACACCTTNGCCATGGAAAAGGCCCCGGTGGAGCGGACCGTCTCCTTCCCCGGCTATGACGATGTGGAGGCGGGGATCGTGAAGTGGCCCATGTCGGTTATCCGCCTCCGCTGCGGGGACGGGGAGCGGCTGGNGGATCTGGCGGACAAGATTCTGGCCGCGTGGCGGGGCTACACCGACGAGAGCGCCTTCATCCTCGCCGAGACCGNCGGGGAGCCTCACAACACCATCACCCCCATCGCCCGGATGCGGGACGGGCAGTTTGAGCTGGATCTGGTCCTCCGGAACAACATCACCACCGAGGAATACCCNCTGGGGGTCTACCATCCCCACCAGGAGCTGCACCATATCAAAAAGGAAAACATCGGCCTGATTGAGGTCATGGGCCTGGCGGTCCTCCCGGCGCGGCTGAAGGACGAGCTGGGGGATTTGATCGGGGCTCTGGCGGCGGGCCGGGACGTGCGGAGCGACCCGGTTTTGGAAAAGCACGCCGACTGGGCGGAGGANCTGCAAAGCCGCTATACCTTTACGGCGGAAAACGCCGGGGACATTATCCGCAAGGAGGTNGGCGTGGTCTTCTCCAAGGTTCTGGAGCACGCCGGCGTGTACAAACGGACTCCCNAGGGCACGGAGGCCTTTTTGCGGTTTATTCAATCGGTAAAATAACCCGTTTATGGATATAAAAGGAGGAAATTGATCGTGAAAACCATTTTGGTAGCCGGCGGCGCCGGCTATATCGGCAGCCACATGGTGGCGCTGCTGGTGGAAAAGGGCTACGACGTGATCGTGGTGGACAACCTTCGCACNGGCCACTGGCAGGCGGCCAAGAACGCCCGGAAGCTGTACGTGGGCGATCTCCGGGACGCGGCCTTTTTGGACCAGGTGTTCAACGAGAACCAGGTGGACGGCGTGATCAACTTCGCCGCCTATTCCCTGGTGGGGGAGAGCGTCACGGACCCCTTGAAATACTACGGCAACAACGTGGCCGGGTCCCAGTCCATGCTGACGGCCATGAAGGAGCACGGGGTNGACAAAATCGTCTTCTCCTCCACCGCCGCCACCTACGGCGAGCCGGAGAAGCAGCCCATTGAGGANACGGACCGCACCGACCCCACCAATCCCTACGGCGCAACCAAGCTGGCCATTGAGGGGATGCTGAAATGGAGCGNCCGGGCCTACAACATCCGCTATATCGCCCTGCGGTACTTCAACGCCGCCGGGTCCAACCCGGAGGCGGGCATCGGCGAGGATCACAACCCCGAATCCCACCTGATCCCCCTGGTGATGAAGACGGCCCTGGGCCAGCGGAGCCACATCGGCATCTANGGCGACGACTATCCCACCGCCGACGGCACCTGCATCCGGGATTATATCCACGTGCGGGATCTGGCGGAAGCCCATCTGCTGGCTCTGCAATACCTGGACAAGGGCGGCGAGAGCGGCGTGTTCAACCTGGGCAGCGGCGACGGCTACTCTGTCAAGGAGATTATCGATACCGCCCGGCGGATCACCGGCCGGGAGATCCCCGCCAAGATCGAGCCCCGCCGGGCCGGGGACCCCTCGGTNCTCATCGCCTCCAACAAGCGGGCGGCCGAGGTTCTGGGCTGGAANCCNGCCCGGGGCCTGGAGGAGATCATTGCCGACGCGTGGGCCTGGCACAGCGGCCATCCCAACGGCTACGAGGGATAAGCGCAAACATACGGAACCGGGCTCTCCCTAAAGGGAGAGCCCGGTTTTTGGCTCCTTTTTTCAGATTACAGCCGCTGGCGCTCTAGTTTCTGAATCCTTCGTCAAANTGNCGGAATGAAGCGGATACCATACAGGGCGGCTGATTTATACCGGGAAAATGATTTCTATCTGTCCCGATGGGAAGGGCGGCGCTGTCTTTGTATTTCCGCATCAGTCGCCCACAGGGGCTTCGGAGACGAACTCCACCTTTTGGGCCGGGGCGCGCTTCCTGGTAAACCTGCGGCGGAGGAACTGGCTGAAATTGTCGATAACGGAATAGTATACCGGCGTGAACACCAGAGTGACGATGGTAGAAATGACCATGCCGCTGATCATNGTNACNCCCATGTCGCTCATCATCTCGTTGGTTTCGCCGATGCCCAGGGCCATAGGCACCATNGCCANAATGGTGGTGAGNGTGGTCATCAGNATNGGCCGNACNCGGAGGGGGCAGGCGTGGAGGATGGCCTCCTCCCGGCTCTCCCCAAAGCCCCGGCGGACCTTGATATACTCAATCAGAATGATGGAGGAGTTGACCACCGTGCCNGCCAGCATNATAATGGACACCAGGGAGATCATGGAGAGGTCCCGGCCCGTCAGCGGCAGGGCGAAGAGGGCCCCGGTAAAGGCCACAGGCAGAATCAGCATGACCATCACCGGCATGAGGAAGGACTCGAACTGCACCGCCAGCACGAAGTACACCAGCAGAAGGGCCACAGCCAGGGCNAACAGCAGATCCTGGAAGCTCTCCATCATGTCCTCATANGACCCGGCGGTCTCCGCCTCGTAGCCCTGGGGNAGNGCGTAATTGTCCAGAAGCTCCATAATGGCCATGGTCATGGCGGCGGTGTCGCCGCTGACCGTGTCGCCNGTNATGGANACNTGGCGGGTCTGGTCCGCCCGGCTNATGGTCTGGGGNGCCTGCTCCACCGTNACGCCGGCGATAGANCCCANAGGCACCGTGCCGCCGAAGGCGGTGGACACCGGCATGGACCGGAGGGCGTCCANGCTCTTGGCGGCGTCGCCGCTGCCACGGACCACCACGTCCAGCTCCTTGTTGTTGATGGTGACGGTGGTGGCGGTGGCTCCGGTCAGCTCGGAGCGGACGGCCGCGCCTACNGCGGCGGCGGTGAGGCCGTATTGGGCNGCGGCCTCCCGGTTCAGGGTGACCTTTACCTCCGGGACCTGCTCGGNGAGGGNGTTATCCACATTCACCGCGTCCGGCAGGGCGGCGATCTCCGCCGTCAGNTCGTTGGCNATGGCCCGGAGAATGTCGTAGTCGTCGCCGGAGACNTTGACGGCGATATCCCCGCCGCTCATCATGGCGGTCATGTCGCTGGCGGTGACGGTGATCTCGCACCCGGCCACGTCCTGAAGCTGGGCGCGCAGATCCTCCACCACCTGGAAGGCGGANCGGTTCCGCTCCGACCGGGAAACCAGGTTCACCATCATCGTGACGGACTCATCCTGGGCCAGATAGAACATATCGCTCATCTCCGGGCAGTTGGCCTGGGCAATATCTGCCACCCGCTGGGCGATGCCGGCGGTCTGGTTCAGCTCGGAGCCGATGGGCATACGGATGCTGATGGAGACCCGGCCCTGNTCCATATCCGGCAGGAGAACAGCCTTTGTCCGGGCCAGCGTGACGCCGAAGAGGATCACCAGGGCCAGNGACACCAGCATTCCCCGCTTCAGGTGGTGGATAAAATAGTCCAAAAACCGGAGGTACGTCTCATNAAGCCGCTCCTTCCACCGCTGGAAGCGCCCCGGCTGGCGGCCCGCCAGCTTTTCCGCGCGGCGGCGGACCTTCTCCTCGTCCAGAGTGAAGTAGCAGAGGAGGGGCACCAGGGTCAGGGAGATCACCAGAGANGCCAGNATCAGGGAGGCGATGGTNAGGCAGAAATCCCGGAAGATCATCCCCGCCATGCCGTCGGTCAGGGCCAGGGGGACGAACACCGCCTCGGTGGTAAGGGTGGAGGCCAGAACNGAGGANGTAACCTCCCTGGTGCCCTCCACGCAGGCGGTCATCCGGTCCTTTCCCTCGGCGGAGAAGCGGTAGATGTTTTCCAATACCACGATGGAGTTATCCACAATCATGCCCACGCCCATGGCGATGCCGCCTAAGGACATCATGTTCAGGGTGAGGTCCATCACGTTCATCAGCACGAACACCGTCAGGATGCACATGGGCATGGAGATAACGATGGTCATGGTGGCCCCGCCCCGGCGGAGGAACAGCAGCACCACCAGAGCCGCCAGAAGAACGCCCTGAAAGATATTCTGGTAGGCGGCGTCCACCGTCTGGTTGATGTAGTCCCCGGCAATATAGGGCACGGAGTAGCGGACGTTGGGATTCTCCGCCCGCAGGCTTTCCAGCCGTTCCAGCACCGCGTCGGACACGGCGGCCTCGTTGGCGGAGGACTGCTTGGAGACCTGCAGAATCACGCAGGGGGAGTTCCCCACCCGGGCCAGGGCGTCGGTGTCCTGGTTTTCCAGCGTCACGTTCGCTACCTCGCTGAGGCGGACAGTGCCTCCGGTGGGCAGGGACAGCAGCATATTGCCCACGTCCTCCACGGACTTGAATTTGGCGTCGGTGCTGACGGTCATGGTCTTGGAGCCGCTCTGCACGTCGCCGCCGGGGTACAGCAGGTTCTGCCCCGCCAGGAATTGGGAGATATAGGAGGTGGAGAGGCCGAAGCCCGCGGCGCGGGTGGCGTCCAGCTCCACGGCGATCTGCTGGGTAACGCCGCCGGCCACGCTGACCTGGGCCACGCCGTCGATCCGCTCCAGGGCGGGGGAGACGGTTTCGTCCGCCAGAATCTGCAGCTGGGACAGGTCGTCGCCCATGAGGGCGATCATGGCGGTGGGCATCAGGTCGCTGATGTTCATATTGATGATCACCGGGTCCGTAGCGTCCTCCGGCAGGCTGAGCCGGTCGAACTGCTCCCGCAGCTTGGTGGCGGCGATGTCCAGATCCGTGTCGTCCTCATAGACCACCTGCACCTGGGACACGGAATCGGAGGAGGTGGAGGAGATGGATTTCACGCCGGGCACCGACATGATGGCGGATTCCAGAGGCCGGGTCACCAGCTCCTCAATGTCGCTGGGGGTCGCGCCCACGTAATAGCAGGCCACCACCGCCATGGGGGCCTCAATGTCCGGCATCAGGGCCATTTGCAGCCGTGTGCCGAACATAACGCCGAAGATGCACACCATGATTCCCGCCAGAATCGTGGCCACCTTATGCTGGATACAGGCTTTCGCGATATTCATCTCAGCCCTCCAAGGAGACCACCCGGACGGCGGCCCCGTCGGTGAGGTACTCCTGGCCCACGGTGACGATGGACTGCCCCGCGGAGAGGCCGGAGAGAATCTCCGTCACGCCGCTGCCGGCAAGGCCTGTGGTGACCTCCGTATATTGGGCGGCGTTGTCCTCCACCACGAAGACGTACTGGGTTTCCCCGTCGTTTAAAATGGCCTCCGTGGGAATAACGATGGCGTTCTGGGACACGTCGGTGTGGAAGGTGACGTCAGCGAACATGCCGTTCATCAGCCCGCCCACGTCGGCGGGCACCGTCAGCACCACGGTGTAAAGCTGGGTCTGCATATTGGCCGCCTGCTCCACGGAGCGGATGACGGCGGTAAAGGCCTGGTCAATGGAGCTGACGTACACATCCGCCTCGTCTCCGGGGTTCAGCTTGGGCACCAGGGCCTCGGACACGGAGACGGACACCTTCATCTGCTCCGGCCCGTCGATGACCGCCAGAGGCATGGCGTTGGAAATAAAGCTGTCTTCCACGGCGGAGAAGGTGGCCAGCGTCCCGGAGATGGGGGCGATGACGTTGCCGTTGGAATCCACGTCTTCCAGGGCGGTGTCCAGCTGCTCCACGCCGGAGCGGGCGTTTTGGATGCCGGCCTCCAGCTGGGCGAGGGTGGAGTTTCTCCCGGCCACGGCGCTCTGGTAGTTCAGCTGCGCCTGGTCCACCTCCAGCTGGGAGGCCGCGCCGATGTCGAAGAGGGCCTTGGTGTTGTTGGCGTTGTCCAGGGCCAGCTGGACCTGCTTATCCAAAACCGCCTTCTGGTCGTTGTAGCTCTGCATGGCGGCGCTGTAGCTGATCTGGGCGGCGTTGTAGGAGGACAGGGCGCTGCCCAGGTCCAGGGTGCAGAGGATATCCCCCGCCTGCACCTGGTCCCCGGCCTTGGCGTACACGGCGGTACACTTGGCGGTGGAGGCGATGAGGATGGTGTGCTCATTGTCGGCGGAGATTTTGCCGGAGACCTTATTTTCCGTGGCGATGGTATCGGAGGTTACGGTCTGGACCTGGACGGCGATGCCTGGGGCCGCGGCCCCGTCCTCCGCCGGGTGGTCCTGCCCGTTCCCGCCGCAGGCGGACAGGGAGACGATCACCAGGAGGGCGAGAAGCGCCGCCCCAAGGCGGTGATTGGTGATGAATTTCATGTAGGACCTCCTGTCAGTTTAAAATCCCGTGCTGGACAGCCCAGCAGTAGGTATTGTAGGTGGAAAACAGATCGTTGGAGGCAGAGAGGACCTTTTCCTCCGCCCCGGCCAGNTCGTCCTTGGCGTCCAGNAGGGCGTTTTGGGAGATGGTCCCCTGCCGGTATTTCAGCTCCGCCGACTGNTAGGAGGCCTTCTGGCTCTCCAGGGACACCTTGGCGGAGTCCAGAATCTGCTTGCAGTCCCAAACCTGGGCGTAGAGGGTGCGGAATTTCAGCTCGTAGTTCTGCACGGTNTCGTTGTATGTATACTGCGCCGCGTTCCAGGTGCGCTTGGCGTTGCGGAACTCCATGCGGTTCTCGTTATAGCCCCAGTTGTCCCCGGCGTCCTTGTAGTCGTCCCGGGCGTCCTCCANGGTGAGCTTGGCGTCGTAGAGCTCATAGCTGATGGATTTGGCGGTTTCCAGATCCGCCTCCAAATCCATGGCCTCCAGCTGCTCCGCCGTGACGGCGGGCACNGCNCCCAGGGTGATCNCCCCGGTCTGCTCCGCNCCAATCAGGGCNTCNAGCTGGCACTTGTAGGTGCCGATATTCATAGCGAGGGTGTCGGTTCCGCTGGACAGGGAGGCGCGGCCGGCCTTCGCCTGGGCCAGCTGCAAGGCGGAGATCTGCCCCAGGTTATAGCGGAGATCCATTTCCNGGACGGTCCGGTCCAGGGCGGTCAGCTGCCGGTCCAGGCCGCTNTTCTGGATTTCCATGGANACCAGNGCNGTGTACAGGGANTCTCCCGCCATNACGATCTGGTCCTGNAAATTGCTCAGCTGCCGGACCAGATCCGCGTTGTCCTTCTGCATATCCCCGTCCTTGATNGCGTCAAACTGCTCCCGCACGGCGGCGTAAGCCTGGTCCAGCTGATTGTATGTACTGGTGTACTCATAATCGCTGTAACGNTAATCNGGNCTGATTTCGCTCAGGGATTTCANCATTCTGGACCCTCTTACAAAGTTCCACTGGGCCATAGCGAGCTCGTTGAGCTGGTGCCACAGCTTGTCGTAGAGCTTGTCGTAGTCGATGTCCTCCAGGGAGTCNATGCTCTGNTGCAAAATCAGCACCTGNAGGTTGTTCTCCCGCAGGCGGCGCTCCATATTGGCAAAGCTGACGGAGCCCAGCTCATCCGGCTCCAGAAGCACGTTTTCCGCCAGATCCGGCCCCGCCGGAGAGGGGGCGGCCTCTTCCTCCGGGGCCTCCGCTTCGCCGGGAGCTTCCGTTTCTTCCCCGGCGTTCTCCTCCGCCCCGTCCTCCGGGGCGCTGTCCCGGCCGGATTCCGTNNNGGCGGGNTCCNGGGGGTCCGCCTGGGCCTCCGCCANGGCGGTCACGGCGCAAAGGGACACNGCCAGGGCCANAACCGCCAGCAGCGCCAAAAGTTTCTGTCTCATGATTTCCTCCTTATCCGCGATTGGGAAGGNCCCGAAGGCTNCCGTATTGAATGATTTCCAACTGGGCCTCCAGCTCCTGGCGGCAGCCCTCTATACGGTCCGGCCGCAGGAAGCAGTCTACCAGGGTGCCGCCCAGAGAGGCGATGGACATCAAAAATATCCGCCGCACAAAGGTGGGATCTTGGCTCCGAAGCCTGGAAATGTCCAGCTTTTCCGCCAGCTCCGGGGGGATATCCTGCCCCAGCCGCCCCGCCACAAGACGCTTGAGATCCAGGCCGGGGTTAATCTGCAAAATCTCCATGCACTGGTCCAGCATGGGCCTGGAGCAGCCCGTCTCCTGGGTAATCGTGTCAAAAATCCGCAGCATGGCTTGAAACATATTTCCCCCGGTCTGATCCANCAGCTCCCGGCAGGTTTGGACGAAGCGGTCCTGAATCTCCGACAGCAGATAGTCNAACAGGTCCTCTTTCCCGGAGAAATACTGGTAAAAGCTCCCCCGGGGGATGCCCGCCCGGCGGATAATCTGGTTGATGGACACGTCCTGAAACTTTACCCGGCCAAACTCCTTCCACGCGGCGTCCAGAAAACGGTTCCGCTTTTCCTCCGGCAGACGGAGGAAGGTCTCCGTACACACGGCGCTCACCTCTCTCGCAAATGACAAGCTGTCGTTTTGTGACAGGCTGTCATAATCCGTTCTTGATTATACGCAAGTGACTGCCCGCTGTCAATCGCCTTTTCGCTGGTTTCGGTAAATATTTTATGAATTTCCGGCCGCCGGAGTCCTCCGTCTTGGTTCCTGATGTCCCATTATAACACATTTTCAGAAATTACGCAAGCGCGTATACGCGTATGCGGAAAAATGGATACCATAGACAAAAACACCGCCAAACCCGGCGGTTTTGGAATGGAGGAGGAGACGAAATGAGCGTGAAGGACGCGGCGGCGGCGCGGTTTCTGGCCCTCTGCCGGGAACGGGGCATCCGGAAAAACGAGCTGGCCCTGCGGGCGGGCGTGACTCCCTCCACGGTGTACAGCATGATGGACCCCCGGCGGCGGGACGTGTCCCTGGTGACGGTGAAGATTCTCTGCGACGGGCTGGACATCACTCTGGCGGAGTTTTTCTCCGGCCCGGAGTTCGCCCATTTGGAACAGGAGCTAAAATAAAGGAAAAACAGGGCTTTCGCCCTGTTTTTTCNTCCGTTTTTACCCCTCTTGCGCCAAAAGCAGGGCCTCCAGCTCCTCCACCGTGTCCGCCAGAGCGTCCGCCCCGGCCTCCACCAGGGANTCCCTGGACCGNAANCCCCAGGTGACGCCGCAGGCCNTCAGCCCGCCGTTGTGTCCGGTGCGGATATCCACNCTGCTGTCCCCCACCACCCAGGCAGAGGCCGCGCCGGCCCCCAGGTCCGCCAGCAGGGCCTGGATNCCGGCGGGGTCCGGCTTCACCGGCACGCCGGGCCGCTTCCCCCGGACCAGCTGGAACAGGCCGGGGTAGTAGTGCTCCACAATCTTCCGGGTGAAGCCGTCGGCCTTGTTGGAATACACCGCCATCCGCACTCCCGCCGCGTTCAGCCGGGACAGCAGCTCCGGCACGCCGGGATAGGGGGCGGTTTTCTCCATATTGTGTTCCCCGTAGTAGGCGGAGAACTGGGCCAGGGCGCTGGCCAGAAGNAGGGGGCNTTGGGAGTCCTGGGGGACAAACTGGCTCACCAGATTGGGAATCCCGTGGCCCACCATGGCCTTGAAGCGCTCCTCCGAGTGCTCCGGCCAGCCGTTCTGCCGGCAGACCCAGTTGCCCGCCGCCGCCAGATCGCCGATGGTATCCAANATTGTTCCGTCCAGGTCAAAAATCACNGTTTGAACCATATGGCACCTCATGAAATCATANTACAGGTTCAATTGTAGCAGGTAAGCCCCGGCNCGGCAAGCGGCAAAAAGNCCAAAGGCGCGGCNNNNGCCGCGCCTTTTTCATCACTTTTTTCGACAATAGTATANTCGGTAAAGNTGAACAANAGNAAAATGCCATTGTTCAACTGGCGGACCTGCGGTCCGCCAGTGCGCAAAACGCGCGTNTACTGTCCTANGAAGCCATATAAACTGNCCGCTTTCNGCGGNCCCGGCGGTTTCCGCCNACGNNAAGCATCAAAGATNCNTTTCAAGTTTNTTGACTANAAACCNACTCACAGAGGGCAGGAAACNGGCNCCTGCCGGGTCAGCAGCACCGACTGGGTAAACCCNGCCNGCCGTGCCAGNTCCNCCGCNGCGCCGTAGCCGTNGAGAATCCCCCCGGCGGCGTGGGCGTCGGCGGTGAGGATGACTTGTCCCCCCATGGCCCGCCACGCGTTCAGGAGGAACAGCGCCGGATAGGGCTCNTTCCGGTAACCCCGGGCCATGGCCCCGGTGTTGATTTCCAGCAGNGTCCACCGGGGGTCCGCCGCGGCCAGAGCGTCCAGGGCGGCGGATTGGTAACGGGGGTCNTCCGTGTCAAACAGGGGGCCCTGGNCGTTGAANTTNGTAATCAGGTCNATGTGTCCCAGAATGGGGGGCCGCCGGGCGGCCATGCTCCGCACCTCCCGGTAATAGGCCTCCGCCATGGCAAGGCCGTCGCCGCCGAAGGCCCCGTCCCGGCAGCGGATCAGGGTTTCCCGGTCCCAGTCCNCGGTATANTACGCCCCATCGGGCCCCCGCAGGCGGTGNNCGCTGCCGATCCAGTAGTCAAACCCCGCCGGGGACACGTCGGCGCANTTGTCCAGCTCAATGCCCAGAAGGATTTCCATCCGNCCCGCGTANTCCTNCCGGAGCCGGAGAACCGTCTCCCGGTACGCCGTCATATCCACCGGCAGAACGCACCCCTCGTCCTCCGGAATGGGGGTGTGGCTGTGGCTGGAAAAGCCGTAGTATTTCACCCCGGCCTCATAGGCGGCCCGGGCCATGGCCTCCGGCGTGTCCTTTCCGTCGCAGAGGGTGCAGTGGGTGTGGACGGAGCAGAGATAGGGCGTCAGGCTCATTGCATCCGCTCCTGCTTCACCTTGTGGTCCACCACATGGCGCTTTTCCAGCTCACGGGTCACGTCCTCCACCGAGATGCCCATCTGGACCATCAGCACCATCACGTGGTAGCACAGGTCGGCAATCTCATAGACAGTCTCCTCCCGGTCCTCCTTCCGGCCGGCAATGATGACCTCGGTGCACTCCTCGCCCACTTTTTTCAGGATTTTATCCAGCCCCTTGTCAAAGAGGTAGGTGGTGTAGCTGCCCTCCTTGGGGTCGGTCTTCCGGCCCTGGATCAGGCGGTACAGGCCCCCGTAGCTGAACTGCTTCAGCTCGTCGGAGAGGTAAAGCTGGTTGAAAAAGCAGCTCCCCGTCCCCGTGTGGCAGGCGGGGCCGTCCTTGATGACCTCCACCACCAAAGCGTCCTTGTCGCAGTCGGCGGTGATGGAGACCACATGCTGGACATTCCCGCTGGTCTCCCCCTTCCGCCAAAGCTCCTGGCGGCTGCGGGACCAGAAGCAGGTCCGCCGCTCGTCGATGGTGATAGCCAGGCTCTCGGCGTTCATATAGGCCAGGGTCAAAACCTCCTTGGTGTAGTGGTCCTGAACAATGGCGGGAATCAGGCCCTTTTCGTCAAATTTCAAATCCATAGGCTACTCCTTGTTGTTTAATCGCAGTCGGTGCAGATGCCCCACTGGTTCAGCTGTTGGATTAACTCCTCCGGCGGATCGTGGAACATATTGAAAACGAATTGCTTTAAATGGGGAAACTGCTTGATCTCCCGCTCCGTAACGGCGGTGATGTCAAAGGCCTTTCCGTCCTCGAAATACTCGTCAAAATCGCCCCATTGGGGGTTGATCTGGTAGTAAATCTCCAGCTCCTCCCCCACGTACAGCTTTTCCACCCGATCCGCCAGGGCGGCGGGGATATTCAATGCCCGGAAATACGCCTCCGCCTCCTCGATATGGGGCAGAAGGCGCTGGATGGATACCTCGCCGGATACCGTTTCCAGGTCCGGCTCATAACGTTTCATATACTCGTCCCCGCCCCGGTAGGGCTCGCCCAGAAGGCCCAGGTCGTACATCAAAACCTGCGCCACGGCCAGCTTGAAGGGGAAGCTGTCAAATTCCAGATACGCCCCGCCGGACGTTGGAGGAGGCTCCCGCTTTTTCCAGCGGTCAAATAAACCCATATGCCGCGCCTCCCTATACGCGCATTTCCACGCCACGGCCTCGCAGGAACCGTTTCAGCTCTTTGATCTCCACCTGGCGGGT
>JAAVHG010000052.1 GCA_014799855.1 Oscillibacter sp. | reverse complement strand
TCAAAGCAAGATCATATTTCTATCCGCCGGTCCCGGCTGGGGCAAGACCACAGCGGCA
Source organism: Oscillibacter sp. (assembly GCA_014799855.1). GTDB lineage: Bacteria > Bacillota > Clostridia > Oscillospirales > Oscillospiraceae > Oscillibacter. The sequence continues at coordinate 13,081 of JAAVHG010000052.1, read as the reverse complement.
GCCGCGCTGCTGGAGCGGCAGAACGCCGCTTATCTCTCTTTGGAAAAACGGCCTCTGCCCCGCGGCTTCCCCAGGGAACGGCTGATCGTCCTGGACGGCTTTCAGGCGCTGCCCGTCCAGGCGGAGGGGCAGTTCCGGGACATCCTGCGGCGCTCTCCCGCGGGACAGCGCTTCATCCTGCTCCCCCGGGGACCCGCGCCGGAATACCTTTCCCCCTGGGAGGCCGCCGGTGTGCTGCTGAGGCTGGGCGAGGCGGATTTGGCGCTGGATATGGACTGTCTGCTCCGGCTGGCCCAGGCCCACGGGCTTACCCTCTCCGTCCGCGAGCTTCAACGGCTTTTGGAGGAGACAGGCGGCTGTCCCCCGGCGGCCAGCCTTCTTCTGGCGGCCCTCTCCGCCGGACAGCCGCTCCGGCAGCGGACAGTCGACGCCATGCTGGCTAAAATGGGGGCATACATGGAAGAGGCCGCTTTGCGGCCTCTTCCGCCATCGGAGCGGAAGCTGCTGCTTGAGCTGTCCCTGTTTGACCGGTTCGACCAGGCTTTGGCAGACCGGATCGCGGAGGACGGGGCCTGCTCCGTCAGGCTGGAGCGAATCTGGCGGGCCAGCGGACTGATCCGGCCGGACGGCCCCCTCTGGGCCTTCCGCGACCAGCGTTTTCTGCTGCCCTATCTGCGGCGGAAGCTCCGAATGGGTCCGCCCGAACGGCTGCAAGCCCTCCACCTCACTGGCGGACGCTGGTACGCCGCCAATCAGGACCTTTCAGGCGCGCTGTACCACTACCAACAGGCGGACAGTCAGGAGGAGCTGCTCGGCCTGCTGGTCCAAACCGCCCGACTCCATCCCGGCGCTGCATCGTGCCAAGGACTGCTGGACTGCGCGGGACTGCTGAGGGAGGAGGATATTCTGCGGTTCCCCGACCTGATCTGCGCGATGAGCCTGCTCCGGTCCACGACCCTGGAACCGGAGGAGTCTGAACGGTGGTACAAAGCGCTGAACAGTCATCTCCGGCACATGGACCGCAGGGGCGGTGACCACAAACGCGTGCGGGGACTGCGGTCCTATCTGGATCTCTGCCTGCCCCACCGGAAAACAGAGGAGCTGCCTGAAGTAATTCTCTCTGTGGATAAGCTCCTGCGCTCCAAGGCATTGGTTTTGCCGGAAATGGACGTAACCGGAGGCCTGCCCAGCCTTCTTCGGGGCAGCCGGGACTTTTCCCCGTGGATTCCCCGGGCGCGGGAGCTTTATGACGCTATCCGCGCCCCGGCGGAACGAATACTGGGCCGGACCGGCGTGGGATTGGGCGATCTCATCCGGACGGAGGTCCTTCTGGAACAGGGCGGGGACATATCCGGTCATTTCCCCGCTCTGGCGGCCCTGCAGGCGGAGCTGAGGGCCGGGGGCGCGCCGGAGCTGGAATTTGTCCGCACCGCCCTGCTGGTCCGGGCGCTGTGCGCCGCGGGAAGCCTGTCCAGCGCGGAAACGCTGCTGCTCCGGTTCCGCGCCGAAATGGAACCGGCCCATGCGCCGCGCATCCTGTCCAACCTCGACGCTATGCGCTGCCGTCTGAGCCTGCTGGAGGACGGAACCTATGCCACGGTCTGGTCCGCGGAACAGTCCTCCGGGGAAAGCGCCTTCCTCTGGGCAGACGGCTATCGAAGCCTTACCCTGGCGCGCTGCTGGCTGAGGGACCGGAAANACCATGCCGCCCTGCTTCTGCTGAGCCAGCTGCTGGACGGCTTCCAACGCTGTGACCGCNCTCTGGACCGGCTGGAGACGCTGATCCTGACGGCAGTCTGCCGGTTTCGCATGGATGGCGAAGACTGGAGGGAATACCTTGCCCAGGCCTTGGCGCTTGGCGCGCGGTANNGCTATGTGTCGGTNTTCACCCGGGAGGGCGCCGCGCTGCTGCCNCTGCTGGAGCGCGGNGGGCNTGNGCATCCCAACACCGCCTACTGGGAACGCGTCCTGTCCGGAACCGTGACGCAGGCCGGGTACTACGGCCAATATCTCAGGCCCTTCTGCGCTCCAGCCAGTCCTTTGACGCAAAAGGAACGCATGGTCCTGCGCCTGATCNGCCAGAACAAGAGCAACGAGGAAATCTGCGCCCTGATGAATATCCGGCTTCCTACAGTGAAGACCCACGTCCACAATCTTCTAAGAAAGCTGAACGTATCAAACCGAAACCAGCTTCAGGAGACCGCCCAGCGGTTGAAGCTCATCTGACCCTTGACAATGGGCCCTCCCCTGCCTTCAAGGCGTGACGCCGAAACCCCGCGGGCCTGCCGCAATGGCTTTCAGAGGCAAATATATCCAACACTTTACCGTTATGTCCTTACTTTTTCCAGCTATTCTGCCGATAAAAGAAATAGGCTGGTATCAGCGGCCTATTTCATACGGTTTGGGGAACCCCTCCGCCGGAACCATTCCGCGGATTCGCCGTCACGCGGAAGGAGGGAAACGCCGGACCTATGGACAGCCGCCGATCGGAGCCAAACGCGCAGGGACGCGCAGCGATTGAAATATAAAGGAGGGACCCTATGAAAATTGAAAGCAGCACCGTTTCCATGGCCTCCACCCGCAGCTACGAGGCGGAGACCCGGGAAACACAAACCAGCATCACCCGCGGCTACAACGGCGATAAGCTGGTGACCACCCGCGCCCATTCCGTAGGCGTCAAAACCAAGCAGTACACCGTGGAGGCAGGCGCCTCCGTCTTCCAGCAGAGCGCTGGCGGCAGCGGAGCCGTTTTGGAGAAGGAAACCCAGAACGCCAGCACCACCGGCTCCTCCGAAACCTCCAAGCCCGTCCAGCAGGACTCCACCCAGGCGCTGGTCATTCCGGACAGCAATTGGGTCAACAAGTTCGACTGCAAGGCGGAGGACGACCCCAAGGTTCAGATGCTCCGGCGGATGCTGGACCTGCTGGACCGGATCAGCGGCAGGAAGTCCGGCCGCGGCTTTCTGGATCTTCCCGAAAAGCTGGACAAGGCCGCCAACAGCGCCTACCGGATGAACGCCTCCGCCGTATCCGCCCGCTACCAGCAGACCGTGTCCATGTTCGCGGGGCTGGACGCCGGGCAGGGGACGGGCATCCAGCTCACGCCCAGCGAGAGCGCGGTGAACGGCCACTGGACCCGCCAGGTGGTGCGCTCCGGCTTTGCCGCCGGGGAGGAACACACCGCCTTCACCTCCTCCGGCTCGGTTGTGACCTCCGACGGGCGGTCTATTGGGTTCAACATCTCCCTGGAGATGTCCCGGAGCTTTGAGACCGCCTACAGCATCACAGGCCAGGAGGAGGTCTTCACGGACCCGCTGGTGATCAATCTGGATACCCAGGCGGCCGCTTTGTCCGACGTGACCTTTTTCTTCGATCTCAACTGCGACGGCGAGGCGGAAGAGATCTCCGGCCTGGACTCCGCCAGCGGCTTCCTGGCCCTGGACAAGAACGGCGACGGGAAAATCAACGACGGCTCCGAGCTGTTCGGCGCGAAAACCGGCGACGGTTTTTCGGAGCTGGCCCAGTACGACGAGGACGGCAACGGCTGGATCGACGAAAACGACTCCATTTTTTCCAAGCTCTCCGTCTGGGTTCAGTGCGGAGACGGGGAAGGAAAACTCCTCTCGCTGTCCGAGGCCGACGTGGGGGCGATTTTCCTGGGGAAGCAGAACTCCCAGTTCACGCTGGCTAACTCCTACGGCGACGAGAACGCCGTGGTCCGCAGCACCGGCGTTTACTTAAAGGAGAGCACCGGACTGGCGGGCACGGTGCAGCACGTGGACTTTAAGGCCTGACGGAATACGCGCAGGGAGGGCCCCTATGATTCGGAACATCGTCTTTGACATGGGCAACGTACTGATCCACTGGCGTCCGGAGCTTTTCGTGGACCGGCCGGACATCCCGGAGGAGGACCGCCCCGCCCTTTTGCGGGAGGTCTTCGGCTCCGTGGAGTGGGTCCAGCTGGACCGGGGCAGCGTCTCCTTTGAGGAGGGCTTGGCCGCCATGTGCCGCCGCCTGCCGGAGCGCCTCCACGGCGCGGCCCGGGAGCTGGCCATGGACTGGTGGAAACACTCTCTCCTGCCCATAGAGGGCATGGCGGACCTGATCCGGGAGCTGAAGGGCAAGGGCTACGGCGTCTATCTCCTGTCCAACGCCAAGCCGGACCTGCCCCGGTACTTTCCCCTCATCCCCGGCAGCGAGTGCTTCGACGGGCGGATCGTCTCCGCCGACTGGAAGCTGCTCAAGCCCCAGCACGAGATTTACGAGACGCTGTTCCGGGAGTACGGCTTGAAGCCGGAGGAGTGCTTTTTCATCGACGATATGGTTCTCAACGTCGAGGGGGCCCGGTATGCGGGCATGGACGGCACGGTCTTTGACGGCGATTTGTCCCGCCTCCGCCGGAATCTGCGGGAGGCCGGGATCGATACATAACCATATGGAAAAGAGACAGCCCAAGGCTGTCTCTTTTTCGGTTACGAAATCATCTCCGACCCCACGGTATACCCGGTCCAGCCGCCGAACTCCGGCCAGACGCAGGAGCAGTCATAGTAGATATACGCTCCCAGNGGCGAACGCCACTTCTCGGCGTTGAAAAACAGCGCCGGCAGGGANTAAACCTCGTCCTCNTGGCNGTCATTGGCGCTGATGGTGAAAAGGCACCCGTCCTCCCATTGATACCAGATCGCGGGNGGCTCCTCTCCCTCCTCGGGAGCGGGAGTGCTGACGCCGGAGGAGGCGAAATAGCCCTGGTCCCGCAGTTCCTCAAAGGTGCCGGAGACGGTTTCCACCCCGTGAAGCTCCCCGAAGCGCCAGATAAGGGCNTCNTTCTCGCTTTGGAGCAGGCCGCCGGGGGCCTGGCTCAGATCCACGCCNGCCAGGGAGATCCCGCTGTTAAGCCCCGGGTCCACGGTCCACAGGTCGTCCAGGACTTGCAGATAGAGNCCGCAGAGGTCGTACAGCGTCCCNCCNGGGTTCTGGCGCTGGCCCAGGGAGTAGGCGGAGAGGGAGTAGACCTCTCCCAGNNGGGCGGGAAAGCTCTCCANAATATCGCCGTTGAAGGCGACCTCCACNGNCATCCCGTCCTCCANANCGGCGCTGTCCGCNATCTGGCCNTCCACATACACNGGAATNTCCCCCACNGGGAGACGGCACACCAGNCGGCCGTCGGCCNTATCCTCCCGGTCCGCCGTCAGAGGNGCGTCCAGCGCCGCCAGGAGAAGGGTNCCCTCCTCCGCGCCGTCCACAATCCGGCAGGAGAGATANACAGGGGTTTCGTCCCGCTCCAGAGAGACTGCCGGGTCCGGTCCGCCGGGGCNGTCCGGATTNGGCGNAGNATCNGCGGGGGCCTGCCCGCCCGCGCAGGACGCAAGCCCCAGGCACAGGGCGGCGGCCAGGGTCAGGGACAGGAAAAATTTCGCGGTTTTCATGAAAATCTACCTCCTTTTCCCTTTTAGACGGAAAAGGAGGTAGATTTGTTTCCGGATTTTCAGTAGATAGTGATAAAAAATGTCCAGGGAGCCGTGAGGACCGCCAGGGTCAGGGCGATTTTCCGCCGCTGATCCGCCGTCAGGGCCTCCTCCTTCTTGAGGGCGGCCCGGTCGAACCAGTAGATGCAGACGGCGGCGGTCAACACGCCCGCCAGAGTGGAGAAAAGGGCCACAGGCCGGATCTGCCCGTTAGTCCCGCTGAAAATGGGATAGGATGCCTGCGGAACGGCGGACGCAATGAGAAACAGGAACAAAACGCCCACCGCGTCGGCGGCAAAGCCCAGGAGATAGATCCGCGGAAGCAGGGTCTTCATCAGCCGTCTCCGATCCGCCAGCTTCAGGACGGTCAGGGCTCCCAGTAGGACCAGGCCGTCAACCAGCAGGTTTCCCCCTAGAATGATGGGCCAGACAGCCGGGAAGAGCCACAGCATCCAAACCGGCAGGATTAAATTATACAGCCGCTCTTCTTTTTTCATCATCCGTCTCCCTTCCGCCGCGCCCGCCGCCAGAGGAGGCCCGCCAGCCCGCCCAAAAGGGACAGCGCGCCGTAAATCACCGCGTACCGCCAATCATAGCCGCCGCCCAGAAGGTTCGGCAGGAAGGCCAGAACCGTGACCAGAGGCAGGAGGGGGCAGAACCCATGCCGCAGAGCCGCGCCGAAGCCCACAATGGCGGCGGTGAAGGGCCATGCCAGAAAGGGCAGAACCAGCCCCGTGAACAGCGGCACATCCGCCGGGTCCGCCAACCCCGCCAGAGGCCGCAGCAGGGGAAAAAGCGCCGCCGTCAGCGCCAGATAGGGCAGGCACTCCCGCCATTTCAGCGGCGAGGGGGCGGCGGGGCCCAGGCCCAGCTTCCGCCGGATGGCCTCCACGTCGTCCCGGCAGGTGAGCCAGCGGACCACCCAGCCCACGGCGTACAGGGCGGTGAACAGCCCCCACAGCACCGCCACGGCGGGCCAATAGAGGGTGAACCCCAGACAGCACCAGCCCCAGAGGACAAAGGCGGCGCAGTCCAGCAGATAATTCCAGAGGGAGTGAGTGAAAAAGGTGCCCCTCTCCTCCTTCCAGAAGGCCGCTCCGGCGCACACCGCCGCCCCCCAGAGGCACCCCGCCCCCAGACGGGCGAACTCCGCCATCCGGGGAAAGCCGCCGCAGAGGACCGTCAGCCGGGAATCCGCCCCGTAGGGGAAGAGNATNATCAGCGGGGCCATNCCCGCCGCGCCGCACAGGGCCCCNAAGCCCAGCCGTTTTCCGATTTCTCTCCTCACAGTCCCAGCGCCTCCTTGATTTTTTTCACGTACCGNCGGGACACNTAGCAGGCCGTGCCGCCCCGCAGAGTCATGCGGATGGTNCCGGTGAGGCTGAGATCCAGCCCNGTCACCTGCCGGAGGTTGACAATCTCCGAATGGGACACCCGAACNAAGNCCGCCTTNGGCAGGCGCTGTTCCAGNTCATAGAGCCGGAAGCGGACGGTNTAAACCCCCTCCGCCGTCTGGGCCCGGACCTCCTTGTCCTCCCCGTAAAACCGCAGTACNCCGGACAGGTCCAGAGGCGAGGCCTCCTGGCCCCGGAANCCTAAGACAGGCCCCTCCGCCGCCAGCCGCTCCGCCAGAGCCTCCACCTCCGCCGTTCTGGCNGGGGCGTAGACGACCACCGCCACGTCCCGCCGCTCCGGGTCGATTTCGATCCGCACCTCCAAGCCGCACGCCTCCTTTGTCCGCTTTGCTATAGTCAACGCACCACCGCTTTCGCGGTCCCCCCATTGCGTTTTACGCTAATGGGGATTGAGCAGGATTAGAATAGTCCATTTCGGTTGACCATGGCCTTAGTATACGCCGGCCGGGACCGCTTCGTCCAGAGGGTTCGGACCGATGGCCGCCTGGGCGGGATACTCGGTTGGACGTGAAAAAGGTGTTGAAATTTAAAAATCCCTATGGCAGAATAGGGGGAAAAGAGACGAGGAGGTGCGCGGATGAAAATCTCCACAAAGGGTCGGTACGCCCTTCGGCTGATGACCGACGTGGCCGCCCACGATCAGGAGGGCTATGTCTCTCTGCGGGACGCCGCCGTCCGGCAGGGCGTTTCCCTGAAATATCTGGAACAGATTGCCGGGATTCTGGCCCGTGCGGGGCTTCTGCAAAGCGGCCGGGGCGCTCAGGGAGGCTACCGCCTGACCCGGCTCCCGGAGGAGTACACCGTTGGCTCCATTCTGCGTTTGACGGAGGGAAATCTCGCCCCTGTGGCCTGCCTCAGCGAGGGGGAAAACCACTGCCAGCGCAGCGCCCAGTGCCCCACTTTGGATTTCTGGACCGGGCTTTACGCCGTGGTCAACGGGTATATCGACCGCTGCACCCTGGCCGATTTGATGGCCGAGGGAGAGCGGCGGGAAGACGCGGAGGCTTGAGGCAGAACCTCCGGCGAACTCAAGCAATCCAAACGAGGATAGCAGCAAAGAGAGTGACCGCAGAAAATAAAGAAGCACACTTTTCGTACCTGGCGGCAAAACGACGATGGGCCTTGAATTTGAGGAATAGGTTCTCCACTAAATGGCGCTCCATGTAAATATGCCGGTCAATATCACGAGGATGTTTGGCAATTCTGCGGCTAGGGATCACAACAACAGCTTCCCGTTCTTCCAGCCAACGAACAAATTTGTCACTGTTATTTCCTTTGTCTGCAATCACAAATTTACCCCACAAATCAAAAGGTTCCAGCAGCTTCTGCGCATAGCAAATATCATTACGCTTTCCTGGAAACAGCATAAGCCGCAGTGGGCTTCCCAGCCCGTCCATCACCGCATGGACCTTCGTACTCAATCCTCCTCGACTGCGGCCGAGGGCCTCTTCGTCCCTTTTTTTGCGCCGTTGCCATGTTGGTGAACCTTGACCGTGATACTGTCCAGCATCAGAGTACCTTCATCCACGATGTCCTGGGCAATCAGTTCCTCAAAAACGTGTTCCCATACGCCTTGCAGGCTCCACCGGCGGAACCGAGTGTACACGCTTTTCCAAGGGCCGTACCGCTCCGGCAGGTCCCGCCAGGGTATCCCTGTATTCAGCCAATACAAGATCCCGTTGAGCATTACACGATTGCCTTTTTCGGGTCTTCCTCCATGCGCTGGTTTTTCTGGCGGCAGCAGGTCTTTCACTTTATTCCATTGTTCTTCTGTCAACTCATGTCGTTTCATGCCTCCATTTTACTGCCTGTTCTCTTTTTGTCTATCCCTTGTTTGAAGGCACTCTCTAGATCATCTAAAACAAACGAAGATTCTCTCCAACCAATCCAACATAGGCCCCATCATGCGCTTCGGGCGAATCCGCATGAGAAAGCAGCCATTTATTTCTGGCCCACAGCATCCTGTCCTCCACAGTCCTTGGCTCTATTATGGGGATATCCGTATTGGTTCCCTGATGTAAAACAATGGAAACCTGAAAACCACTGTTAGGACCAGAACTGCAAGGCGCATAGTGCAGCGTTGTTGCATACAGTTCTACCGCCGTACCGGCAGTCACGCGAAACGCCTTGACACAATCCGTACAGAGCTTTCCATCCTCAAGTTCCTGTTCCAATGCTACAAGCAGTACCGCATCTAATGCAAACACATCGACCTCAGAATCCCTATGGTAGGATGGGGATACTGATGCTCCTGGAACCAGGCAAGGCGCTGTTCCCGGCTCAATGTGGCGAGATAGGCGGTTTCTTTTTCCGCTCTTGCCCATACTTCCTCAACAATTTCCCACTGCTTTTCTGTCAATTCAATCTGAAATGCGCTCATCTGGCAACACTCCTTTCACGTTTCCTGTGCGCCGCTCGGCCCATGCGCTGGGTCTGTATCTCCTGCTCCAGCTTCAGATTTTCTTTCGTCTGTTCACTCCGGGCCAACACTTCGCCAGCAGTCTTTATATTTTTACGACAAAGGGCCATCGCTGCCGTCAGACGATCACGCTCGGCCTTGATCTGGACGATCTGCGTCCCATCGTCACAACGGCGCAGACGGTTGTAGCATTTTTGGCGAGCGGCCCCTAATTCCTTATTTCAGCCTGTTTTACACTGATAAAATCCTCGACATCCTGCCCAGTACCCAGCTTTTCCTGACAAATTAGCTGGGCTTGACGGCTGATGGCGTCCAGACGGCGGCACTCCTCCCGCAGTTCCGGGGAGAGCGGATGGTGGTTGCTCCCTTTTGGCAGGATGCCCAGGCAGTAGCAGTAGTGGAGATACAGTCCCCGGAAACCGCCAATCTTCTTTACTGTGCGGAAAGAGCCATTCAGCCGCAGGTGTTTGGGCCGATGCCGCTGGATGGGCATGGGCTTGTACCGCTGATAAGTTCCCGTGTTGAAATGGGCAGCTACTAATACCTGATACTCATCGCCCCACATCCGTTTTGCCAACTCCACCCCAAGCTGGTGGCACAGCTCTGGGGTAACTTCACCGGGCTTGAAACTCTGGTAGGCATGGTAGGCCACATTGCCACCAGTCTTGCCGAATCGCTCCTTTACTGCCTGCATTTCCTGAAAGCGGTGTCCCGGTTGCAGTTCACACCGGTGACGAACATGGCCTGTTCTTTGCCCTGGATAGTCTTTTCCTCGTTTGCGGCATAGTGGAGAACAGACTGCAAATCCGAATAAACGGTCTTATCCGGGTTTTGGGCGTAGTCCACCACACGGGCCAGACTGTCCTTGACAGGCCAGATTTTAGTTGTCGCCATCGTCTACACCCCCGCTGGTGTAGGCTGTCAGAAGTTGTCCCGCCAAGTCGTCCAGTTGGGCCGCTGTCCGTTCCATAGGCTGGGCCATAAGATTTTCCCGCAGGCCGTTGACCTGCTGATAGAGGTCACGGAACCGCTGGCTGGGGAACACCGCCGCAGTTTTTCCAGCACCCACCCGCCGGAGATACCCAGACAGGGACAGACCGCACCTCTTGGCCTGACGCTCCATCTGCCACTTTTCCTGCTCAGTCACTCGCACCTGAATGGCTGTCGTTCTCTTTCTGTCGGTCATTTTGATCCGCTCCTTTCTGACTGGGGTGACAGGGGCGGAGCCCCTTTCGGCGCAAAGCGCCGCCCGCTTTTGGGGTGCCCCCGGCAACACAAAAGCTATGCTCGCTACACCGCAAGACAGGGCTACGGGCTGTCGTTCAGAGGCTTCTTTTTTGCGGATCGCTGCGGGGTCAATGCCCCACGATTGTTACGCACAAACTAACAGCGGGTTTTCTGTAGTGGCATCATAAATGATGCCATGCTCCAGCTAAAATTCCTGAATGGCATCACTCATGATGCCACACAAAGGTGACGGCAAAAGTGCCGTCATGGTTGGTTGCAGGTGATTATTTGACGGCAGTTCTGCCGTCAAATAGAGGCAGACGGCAAAATGCCGTTATAGTGGTTTTCAGCCAGTTACTGTGACGGCGATTTGCCGTCACGCTGTTTAGCCGCTTTCCCCGAATGGCGTTCCTGCCCCTTTTCAGCGGCGTTGTTTCGCTCGCTCCCCGGTGGAGGTCTTGGCGAAGTATCCCATTCGGACGGTCATTCAGTTGTCAGGGGCAAAAAAGAAGCCGGTACACAGACGCACCAACCCCAGCGGGAGTTTTCCTCTCGCTGGGGTTCTTGTGTGGTTGTCTATGTACCGGCTGAAAAGCCGTATTCAGTTCGTCCTATATGGGATTTTCAGTTTAGCATATGGAACTGGTGTTTGTCAATACAGTTTTTCAGATATTTTATGTTTATTCATAAATTCTGAAAAGCGTCAACTGGGGTTATCCCTCAATATACGCTACAAATTTTCATGTAATGCATTTGTATTGTAAATGAGAAACTTACTTGAAATAATTATTGTTTTCTGATTGTTTCTGCGCTTGTCAAAGCCCTCAAAGCAACGGTACTCTCCACTATAGTGTTCCTATTTTGTAAAAATATTTTAGTTGGTTTTGAGGGAGTCGAAAAGAGGTACAGGGCAAATTGCGATATGATGTTGACAAACATATTGATATAGATTATAATTTCAGTATAAACTGCAGTTTGGGGGGTGATGACCTGTGGACTTCCTGAAAGAGCTTGCCGCCATAGCGGAAAAAAACGGCGGTATTATTGAAAATAAAACCGCATTGGACTGCGGCATATCCAGAGCGATGCTCTCCAAGCTTTACTCTACAGGTGTGATTCACCGCATATCACGGGGGCAGTATGTCCTGGCGGATGAGATGCAGGATGAGCTGCTGTCCTTGAGTCGGCGCTCTCAGTATCTTATTTTCTCCCATGAGACAGCGCTGTTTCTGCATGGGATTTCGGACAGAGTACCCTTTGAGCATACAGTGACCATTCCCTCGGATCGTGTATTAGCCAACTCAATGCGCAATGAGTGCAAGATTTACTACATTAAGAGAGAGTTGTTTGAACTGGGAAAAACCACGATGCCCACACCGGCCGGAAATCTCGTTCCCGCCTATGACTTGGAACGCACGATCTGTGATGTTGTAAGAAGCCGCAATAAAATTGGAACGGAGACATTTCTGGCGGCGCTGAAGGCATATGCTGCCAATCCCAAAAAGGATTTGAACAGGCTGAACACCTATGCCAAGCAAATGCGGCTCAGCAATATCATTCGTAACTATCTGGAGGTGCTGCTATGAGAAACGCCATGAGCCTGAAGGCAAAGATCAGGAATCTGGCTAAAGACAAAAGCATCCCCGCTCAGGTCATCCTGCAGAACTATATGTTTGAGCGGCTGCTGGTGCGGTTGGCGGCGTCGGAATATCAGGATAAGTTTGTCTTAAAGGGCGGAATGTTGGTGGCGGCAATCGTTGGTCTGGATAACCGGGCCACCATGGATCTGGATACCACCTTAAAAAATCTTCCCTTGACTCCGGAGGCAATCCGGGCCGCTATGGAGCAGATTTGCGCTATTTTGATTGAGGATGGTGTGAGCTTTGAGTTAGGAACGATAGCCCCGATTCGGGAGGATGACATTTATGGAGGCTATCGGCTTTCTATCAACGCCCGATACGACACAATCCTGACGCCGCTGACCATTGATATTTCCACCGGCGATGTGATTACGCCCAATCCTGTCAAATTTGCCTTTACAGAGATTTTTTACTTAGTTAAATCGTTTGAGCTTTTGGCTTACAATATTGAGACCGTTCTGGCGGAGAAAATCGAGACGATTCTTCGCCGAGGCGTCTTTAATACACGCCCCAGAGATTTCTACGACACATATATCCTCCTGACTACACAGCGCTATGACAAGGCGGTATTCCAGGAGGCACTCCGGGCAACGGCAGAGCACCGAGGTACTACCAGCCAGATAGAAGATGTCGATGGCATCCTGAAAAACATCAGCGAGAGCGCCGAACTCAAGGCGATGTGGGAAAAATACCGCAGACAGTTTGCATATGCAAAAGGGATTGAGTTTGTCGATATAATTGAAACCTTGCGGCGAATTACAACTTAACAAAGCATTTTTTATCTCAGCATTTGCAATCCATTCATAGGGGGCTGGCAAATGAATTTCCTTGATAAGTTTGCGGAATGGGGCATAGAACCCAGAAAATTGACAAATAAAAAGCAACAAACCGATAAGAAAATTGAGTATGTCAAAG
>JAAVHG010000051.1 GCA_014799855.1 Oscillibacter sp. | reverse complement strand
GTTGTTGTGATTCCAAGCCGCAGAATTGCCAAACATCCTCGTGATATTGACCGGCATATTTACATGGAACGCCATTTAGTGGAGAACCTGTTTCTCAAATTCAAAGCCCATTGCTGCAGTCACTCTCCTTGCTGCCATCCTCGTTTGGATTCCTTGTGTTTGAAGACATCCTCTAGCCGGGGGTTGTCATTGGTGNTACCAAAGCTAAGGAAAGAGACAGCCNTGCGGCNGTCTCTTTCTTATTTCGTATAAATCCCCAAGGTCTTCTCNTGAGGCTCCGTGAACTCCCCCAGGAGGATATCCATGCCCATCTCAAAGGCCCGGTCCCAGGGGAAGCGGTAATTGNTCAAGGCCACGCCNCCCCACCCNGCCTCTTGATANGGGNCCAGNCNGGTNATGAAGCTGCTCCGCTCAAAATTTTTCACCACGTNCCGGGTCTCCCGGTCCATGCCCGCCTCCAGGCGGGAGACCAGGGTATCCAGGTCGATAGGCGGGTTCCAGAAGTTGTTGGGGTCCCCNCCCAGCTCGTCCCGGGCGCAGGCCAAAATCTCCTCCCGCACCAGNTTCCGGTANCAGAAATCCTTGATCACGCTGTCGGCCANGGTCCNGGCAAAGGCCCGGTNGGCACTCTCCGAGGCATCCCCGGCTTCCAGATAAGCGTACCGGGCCACGCCGTGGCTCAGGGCGGTTCCGGTGACGATGGCCATGTCCAAAAAGCCCGCGTAGCTGAGNAGCCAGCCCAGCTCCGCCTTTTTCGTCAGCTGGCGGTGGAAATCCGTGCCGTAGGCGTTGTTCCCGGCNTCCACCAGGATCACCGGGGTNTCCGCCTTGCGGCAGCGGGCCAGCTCGTCAATGACGGCATTGCAATAGGCNTTCTTTTTCCCNTCCTCCAAGGGCTGGGTCAGCACCAGAATCCGCAGGGTTCNGGNGGCGTCCTCCGCCTCCGTCAGGNGGAAAAAGGCGAAATGCTCCGCCATAATCTCGGTCAATGGCTGGAANTCGTAGGCGCAGGCGGGCCGGTCCTCCGTGCCGCCGAAGTAGTGAAGGGACGCTTCACCATGCCAGTCCTGTTCCTCCAAAAACAGCTTGGCAANGGCCTTAAAAGCCAGATCATCCACGCCGGAGAGGAGCCAATCCAGCTGATTTCCCTTTTCATCCGTCCGAAGGCTCNGGCGAAGATAGGCAATCTCGTTTTTCTGGATGCAGTCCTCCAGAGANGAGTCGTCGATGCCGATGAGGAGGCGGAAATTTTCGTATCCCGGCTGGGCNAGGAGGNTCTGCACCTCATCGGAGAGCCGGAGCTTCCGCTCCCGGGAGTCCATGTTGTCGGCAAGGCCCCGGTACGGGCCGTAATAGTCATCGGCGGCCACGGCTCCCTGCTCCTCCGCCACCTTATCGTACAGCTCNTCGCCATNNGGNCCNAGCCAATAGCTCTCCAGAATATTNTCNATGGTCAGNNCNTCNCCCTCCAGGGTNGCCCTNGGCTGGGCGCCNAANGCGCGAATCCAGTCGTACAGCTCCACGGTGCCNTCCTGATAGCCCACGGTGGGGGCAAGGCGCATCACGCTGTCCAGCAGCCAGACCACGTTGTCCCCATCCTCCGCCAGCTTCGCCAGCANATCCGCNANAAGCTGAGAGGCGGAGGCNTATCCGCCTCCCGGCAGCTCCAGCTGGTCCCCGGTCATGGACCGGGAGCTGACCAGCCCGCCGGAGTGCATCTGGTCCAGGGAAATGATGTAGCGGTCACACCCGGCGGCCTCCTGCTCCAGCACCCAGGTNTAGAGGGACCAGGGCTCCCCCCGCTGGAGGCTGTCGAAATTTTTCGGCTGGCCGTCCAGGGCCGTGCGGTANAGCNCCGTTTCCGGCATNGCCAGCGTATAGCCCAGGGATTCCGCCAGATAGACCGGCCGCTCCACGTTGTCGGGNCGGTCGTCCAGGGGCACGTAGGCAATGGTATTCTCCGGAAGGGCCTCCGGGCCCTCCGGCTCCACGGCCAAAGGCTCCGTCCGGACNGGNCCGCACCCNGNCAGAAGAGCCAGGGACAGGAAAAGGGCCGGAAGGCGGAGTAGGTTTTTCATGGTAACACCCCTTTCGTCGGCGCAGATATAGNCAGCGCNCTTGAAAATCGGCAAAAGCCGATTTTCAACCAGCGGTTATAACCGCTGGACGAGCAAAGCCCGTGTGCGCCCACTATGAAGAAGGCACATAGGCCGCCAAAGAGGCCACCTGCGGCTCACGCCGCAGGCTTGAAAAGAAGTTTTACTTCTTTTCAAGTGTGCCGACTATAGAACATCAGGCGTCAGGAATACGGTATTCCTGACGCCTGATGGATGACAGGCAATTACAGGCCAAACTGCCCCAGATTCAGGTTCAGGCCCCCGGTTACGCCGTCCATGCTCTTCTCCATGGCCTCGTCCGCCTGGCGCAGAGCCTCGTTGACGGCGGAGACCAGCATGTCCTGCAGCATCTCCACGTCCTCCGGGTCCACGGCGTCCTTCTGGATCTGGATGGACTGGACCTCCTTCTTGCCGTTGACCGAGACCTCCACCGCGCCGCCGCCGACGCTGGCGGTGAATACCTGGGCCTCCACCGCCTCCTGGGCGGCGGACATGGCCTCCTGCATCTGGGCGATCTTCTGCTGCACCTCCGCCTGACGCTGCGCGCCGGTGGGCTTCATGCTGCCGCTGGAAAATCCGCGGCGTGCGCTGTATCCCATAATCCTTCGTCTCCTTTATATAGTGTTAAGTGATTTGAATGTTGTCAAACTGACTGCCGAATTGAAGCAGATCCCGGAGATTCTCCTCCGGAGAGGCGGCGGGGGCCTGCCCCACCTGAAAGGCCACTCTGGGAGGCGCTCCGGCGGCCTTGGCGGCCTCCTCGGCCAGGGCGGTTTTCACCCGGTCATTGTCCAGCCGGCCCAGAGTGATGTCGTCGGGGGCGTAGACCGTNAGCAGATCCCCCGTCAGAACGCCTCCGCACATATCCAGAAAGACCCGGTACATGGGGGGAAGCCGTCCCTTGCAGCTCTCCGACAACGCCCGCCACCATCCGCCGCTTGTGGGCTGGGCAGGCGGGGCCTCCGCGGGACGCGGGGGTCCGGCCGGCTCCGGCGGGGCCGGGGGCGCGGGGACCGGGTCCTCCGGGATGTCGTACACCCGGCCTCCCGGCTCCTGGGGAAGCGGCGGTTCCTCCGGCAATGGAGGCTCCTCCGGCAGAGGCGGCGCGTCCTCCCAGGGGGGCGGCTCCTCCGCCTTCGCCGCCGGGGGCGGGGCCTGTTTCGCGGGGGGCGGAGCCTTCCTCCTCTCCCCTTCCGGGGCCGGGCCGGCGGCCATGGGGACCCGAAGAACCGCTTCCCGCTCCGCCGACTCCTCCAGCCGCTGTATCCGGGCGGCGAGAGCGGCGGTATCATCGGACAACGTCTCATCGCACAGCCGCAGGAGGCACAGCTCCGCGTCGGTGCGGCGGTTGGCGCTGTAATAGAGGTCCGCCGAGGTCTTTTGCAGGGCGGAAACCAGATAGAGAAGCCTCCCGGCGGAGGCGGATTTCCCCAGCCGGTCCAGGGCGGCGGCGTCATAGCCGCCGGAGAGCAGGGCGGCGCTGCCCCCGGGGGCGGTCTTCCGCAGAAGCAGGTCCCGGGTCAGAGTGGACAGCTCCCCCAGCACCGCGCCCACGTCCTTGCCGCCGCTGTAGAGCTGGTGGAGCAGCAGCAGCGCCCCCTGGGCGTCCCGGCCCAGAATCAGCTCCATCAGCCGGGCGGTCTGGGCGTTGCCCGCCAGGCCCAGCACATCCAGAACGGCCTTGGCGTCCACGGCCCCGCCAGCGGCGGCGCACTGGTCCAGCAGGCTCAGCCCGTCCCGCAGCGCCCCGTCGGCCAGCCGGGAGAGAAGCTCCGCCCCGTCGGGCCGGAGGTCGATGCCCTCCTGTTGGGCCACATAGCTGAGCCGCGCCTCGATATCTTTTGGGAGAATCCGCTTGAAGGAGAACCGCTGGCACCGGGACAGCACCGTGGCCGGCACCTTGTGAAGCTCCGTGGTGGCCAGGATGAACACCAGATGCTCCGGCGGCTCCTCCAGAATCTTCAGCAGGGCGTTGAAGGCCGGGGGGGTCAGCATGTGGACCTCGTCCACAATATACACCCGCTTTTTCACGTTGGCGGGGGAATACACCGCCTCGTCCCGCAAGGCCCGGACCTGGTCCACGCCGTTGTTGGAGGCGGCGTCCAGCTCCAATACATCTAAAAAGCCGCCGTTTTCCAGCCCCACACAGGAGGGACAGCGGCAGCAGGGGTCCCCGTCCACCGGGTTCTCGCAGTTGACGGCCTTGGCCAGAATCTTGGCGCAGGTGGTCTTGCCGGTGCCCCGGGTGCCGGTGAAGAGGTAGGCGTGGGAGGTGCGGCCCTCGGCCACCTGGCGGCGCAGGGTATCGGTGATGTGGCTTTGCCCGGTGACGTCGGCGAAGGTCTTCGGCCTCCATTTCCGGTACAGGGCCTGNTACACGGCCATCCCTCCCTTGTAAAAATGGACAGAATCAGTCCTCCGCNTACAGCCACGGAACCGGCGCCCTCGCGGCGCATGGGNTTTCCCGCTTAATGCTGCTCGGTTCCCCGCCTGACATGATTCGCGGGCTCCCATCGCGCGAGACCGGCTCCGCAGCTGTATACGGAGGACTGTTGATATTTATTGTACTACAACAAGCCGAAATGATCAACCATAATTTTCGCTTCAGGCAAAAAAATCTGCAAAACGGCGGAAATCTTTGGTCTTTTCCCCATGTCCAACTCCGTTTTACCCCTTGCTTTTTTCTCCAAGCTGCGGTATCATAGGGTCAAATTGCGATACTGCCATTGCAAGAAATCCCAGGTATGGGAAAATATGAAGGAGGAGTTCCATCATGTCTACGAAAGCCTATTATCCCAGAACCGAAATCGGACCGGGCAAGGTCGGTTTTTCCAAAACCCGCTCCATCATCGAAGCGCCGTTCTACGGCAATAACGTGGTGAAAATCAACTCCCTGCGGGANGCCTATGACCTGGCCAAAAACTCTCCCGGCACCATTGTCACCGACATGCCGGTCTACCGGGGCGAGGAGTTCGGCCTGGAGCCCGACGCCAAGGTNCTCCTGTTCAACGACGGCTCCATCACCGGCCGCTANGCCGCCGCCCGCCGCATCACCGGCAAGCCCGGCGTNAACACCACGGAGCTGGACAANATCGTCATGGACGCCGTGTACGACACCCGCTGGAAGACCATGTACCACGCCGAGGTCTTCATCGGCCTGGACCCCGAGTTTATGGTAAAGGCCCACCTNCTCATTCCCGAGGGGGAGGAGAACCTCCTCTATAACTGGATGCTGAACTTCCAGTACCAGTCCGACGAGTACGTGAAGATGTACAAGAAGTCCAAGTCCGTGGGCGACGGCAAGGAGGCCGACATCTATATCTTCTCCGATCCCCAGTGGACCGGCGCTCCCGGCNGNGAGNACATCTGCGATCCCAAGTGCCTGTGCTACTTCAACACCGANACCAACTGCGCCGCNATTCTGGGTATGCGCTACTTCGGCGAGCACAAGAAGGGCACCCTGACCCTNGCCTGGGCNATCGCCAACCGCAACGGCTACGCCTCCTGCCACGGCGGCCAGAAGGAATACACCCTGGACGACGGCAGCAAGTACGTGGCCGCGGTGTTCGGCCTGTCCGGCTCCGGCAAGTCCACCCTCACCCACGCCAAGCACGGCGGCAAGTATCCCGCCATNAAGGTGCTCCACGACGACGCCTTNATCATCAACTCCGACACCTGCGCCTCCATCGCCCTGGAGCCCACCTATTTCGACAAGACCTCCGACTATCCCGTCCCCGCCGAGGACAACAAGTACCTCCTCACCGCCCAGAACTGCTCCGCCACCCTGGACGACGAGGGCAANATCGTTCTGGTCACCGAGGACGTGCGCAACGGCAACGGCCGGGCCATCAAGAGCAAGCTGTGGTCCCCCAACCGGGTGGATAAGATCGAGTCCCCCGTCAACGCCATNTTCTGGATCATGAANGACCCCACCATTCCTCCCATCGTGAAGCTCAGCGGCCCCTCCCTGGCCTCCGTCATGGGCGCGACCCTGGCCACCAAGCGGACCAGCGCCGAGCGGCTCAAGGAGGGCGTGGACCCCAACGCCCTGGTGGTGGAGCCCTACGCCAATCCCTTCCGCACCTATCCCCTGGTGAACGACTACGAGAAGTTCAAGAAGCTGGTGGAAGAGAAGAACGTGGCCTGCTATATCATCAACACCGGCGATTTCATGGGCAAGAAGGTCCAGAAGGAAGACACCCTGGGCATTCTGGANGCCGTTGTGGAGGGCAAGGCCAAGTTTGANACCTGGGGNCCCTTCGAGGACATCGAGATCTTCAAGTGGGAGGGCTTCGTGCCCGATCTGAGCGACCACACCTATGTGGAGCAGCTCAAGGCCCGTATGCAGGACCGCCTGAACTACGTCACCAAGCTGGACACCGAGGAGGGCGGNTTCAACAAGCTGCCTGAGGACGCCGCCGCCGCCATCAAGAAGGTTGTGGACGAGGCCAACACCCTGTAAACCTCCTCCGGAGGGAAAGGACAGCCTATGGAACTGCAAGCCATTCAGAATCAGGCCCTGATCCGCCCNGCCGGCACGGCGCCCGTCCGGAAGNTGGGAGACNTTGGGTCCGCGGACGCGGAAAAGAACCGTGCTCCGGCCGCNAAAGCNCCGTCCTTTGACGAATATATCCCCGAGGACCCNACNGTGAAGCAGTCCGCCGGCATCTANGCGATCATNCACGATGACGACGGCACGCCGAAAGTCCGGTTCGACGACCCGGAAAAGGAAAAATCCGCCCCGGAGAGCAAGGCNGAGACNACCACCTGCANCACNGACGATGTGGACCGGGAAATNGAGGGACTGCGGAAGGACGCGGAGACTTTGGAGCNGCNGCTCCGGGCCGCCGCCGNNAATCCNGNGGAGGCGGANAAGCTGGAACGGGAGCTGGCCCGCGTTCAGCAGGAGCTCCGGCAGAAGGACAACGACGGCTACCGCCGCCAGCACGCGGATTTCTCCTGAGGGTCTGTCCGTAATTTGCAGCCATATAGGGCGGGGCTGCGGCTCCGCCCTATANCTCTTTTTCCGCCTCTGTTTCGGCCGGTTNGATGAAAAAAGGAGGNTATTTCTGTGGAATTCTACAAAGCTCCTCTCTGGCGGGTNCCGNTNGTNCTGGGGACTCTTGGGATCTTCTGCCGGATATTGAGCCTCGNGGGCGGGATACTCTGGGGGACATANCTCCGCGCCCAGGGGCCGGACCCGGAAACCGGCNNGATCATNCTCTCCTCCGGTCCCGTGCCCGCCATTGNCGCGGTTGTCTCCTGCGTCCTCTTCTGGTGGGCGGGATGGCNGTTCNTCCGGGGCCTGACCCGGCGGCAGATTTTCCTCTCCGCCACGATTATGGTAGTGTTCCATGCCGTCCTCCTGGCGGCGGAGCAGATTGGCCAATCCATGGGCGGCTATCCTCTGACGGTTTACCACCTCTACGCCCTGACCGAGGGGACCCTGTGGGTGATCCANCTGCTGGTTCGGCTGTTCGACGACTGGTCCCTGCTCCTGGCCTGCGTCAGCGTTTTCGCCCCATATCTATACATCGTATTTGGAAAAAAGGACGCTCCTCTATGAGGAACGTCCTTTTTCTTCAGTGTTTTCTTCACTTTTTCTCCGGGAACTTCCGGCACAGGGCCTAGGGCATCCGCNCCATGGCCCCCTCCTGGAGGGCGTACCGGGCCGTTACCTTGTCATGGGAATCCTTGATCACAAAGTCCCTTTCGCCGCTGTCGAAATGCACGCCCAGGTTTACAAAGCCGTCTTCATAGGGGTTCAGGGTGTAGAGAAAGGCTTCTTCCCCTTCCGCTTTGTCCAGAATTTCCCACTGCGTGAACGGCCTGCTCCAATCAAAGCTGGAACAGGAAATGATCTCCCTCCGGCCGTCCCCGTCAACATCCGCCTCCTTGGCGTTGCTCCCCACCGCCACCAGGCAGGGGCGGCCGTCGGGCCGGGTGGAGACATAATAGTCCCGATACCCGGCGGAGAGACCGGCGAGCAAGGAAATCTTCCAGCCATCATAGCCCAGAACATTGTCAAACTGTTCCGCCTTAAAGCCGCGGCCAAAGGTGTGCGTGCCCATCAGCGCCATGATCTGCCAATTCAGATTCCCCTCCGCATCCACCATGCCGCAGAGAAGATAGAGATCATGAGGAGTGGCGAGATCCTCCTGGACAGAATTCGCCCTTACCACGCTGATATAGGCGCTGGGCGGGGCCGTATCGTCATAGTCTCCTAGACAGCCGCTCCAAACCTCCTGCTTCTGCAATTCCATGTAGTCGTCCAAAAAGGGTATCAGGGCAGGATCGTATTCCTCCGTGGCCATATCGCCGAAGTCCGGGAGCCGGGAGACGCGCAGCGGCAGGGTTTCCGGGAACCGGTTCGCCCACCACAGCGCCGCCGCCAAAATAATTCCCAGGCCCAGACACAACGCCGCGCCGATCTTCCACCGTTTGCTCTTCTCTCTGCCAGTCATGGCCGCTTCCTCTATCCATTATTTTTCTATGGCCGCGCACAGCGTTTTCCTCTGTGCAGCGACCTAGGTCCGCTCCGGATACTTCCGGCACAGGACATCCAGCTCGTCGATGAGGGCTTGCAGCTCCTCCTTGTCCAGCACCGCTTCTATCTCGGCGGTGTCGTCGCCGTCCATGGTGTTGGGCAGGTAGAAGGCCGCGTCCAACCGGAAGGCCTCTCCCTCCGCCTGGGCGGCAATCTCAAAATAGGGGTCCACAAAATCGCTGGCGTACTGGTCCCGGATGCCGGCGTTCAGCACCTTCAGCCCCGCCGCCAGGGCCTGCAGCTCGTAGGTCAGCAGACAGCTGTTGGTGTCCTTCACCACGCCGCCGTCCTCCCGGACCCAGGTACACCGCAGCACCAGCCAATTGGCGTCGTCGCTTCCCGGATCGCCGCCCTGGGGAAATTCATAGCCCACAACGTCCAGCTTCAAGCTGGAGTCCTCATTTTTAAACAGCATACGCCGCTCCTTTCCCATGTTCATCCTGTATCCCCGGTCCCGCCGGGGCATGTCCGCTTTTCCCTATTCTATCATACTTTCCATAGTTTGCAAATGAAAAGAGTTGTGGTATACTGGGTAAAAACATCCGGAAACCGGACTTGGAGGCCGCTTATGGAACAGGAACTGCATCTCAAGCTCACCGTCCGCCTTTTCACCGAGGACGACCGCCGCTGCTTCGGCCCCGGCATCGCCACGCTTTTGGAGCGGGTGGGAGAGCATAAATCCCTCCGGGCCGCGGCGGCCTCCATGGGGATGGCCTACTCCAAGGCCTGGCGGATTATCCGCACGGCGGAGGAGGTCTTCGGCTGCCGGATGCTGGACTCCACCATCGGCGGAAAGCACGGCGGCGGTGCGTCGCTGACGCCCCAGGCAAAGCGGCTTCTGGCCGCCTATCAGGCCTACACGGCGGATTTGAACCGCTACGGGGAGGAGCGCTTCCAGGAGGCCTTCGCCTTCTACAAGGAGCTCTCCGCCGGTGACGGGAAGGAGTGACGGCGGTGAACAACAAGGTATTGGTCGCCATGAGCGGCGGCGTGGATTCCAGCGTGGCCGCGTGGCTTTTACAGCGGGAGGGCTGGGACTGCGCCGGAGCCACCATGCGGCTCTACGACGGCGAGGCGGCGGGCGGGGACAACCGGACCTGCTGCTCCCTGGACGACGTGGAGGACGCCAAGTCGGTGTCCCGGCGGCTGGGCATCCCCCACTACGTCTGCAATTTCGGCCGGGAATTTGACCGCCATGTTATGGCCCCCTTCGCGGACAGCTATCAGGCGGGGCTGACCCCCAACCCCTGCATCGACTGCAACCGCCACCTGAAATTCGGGCGGCTGCTGGACTGGGCGGCGGAGCTGGGCTATGATTACGTGGCTACCGGCCATTACGCCCGCCTGGGCCGGGACGGGGACCGCCTCTTCCTGCAAAAGGCGGCGGATCTCAGCCGGGACCAGAGCTACGTCCTGGCAACGGCCCTGACCCAGGAGCGGATGGCCCGCACCCTCTTCCCCCTGGGCGGCCTCACCAAACCCCAGGTGCGGCAGATCGCCGAGGAACAGGGTTTTATCAACGCCCGGAAGCGGGACAGCCAGGACATCTGCTTCGTGCCCGACGGGGATTACGGGGCCTTCTTGGAGCGGTACACCGGGAAAACCTATCCCCCCGGGGACATTCTGGACCAGAGCGGCCGGACCGTGGGCCGCCACAAGGGCCTGGTCCGCTACACCCTGGGCCAGCGGAAGGGACTGGGCATCGCGGCGGACGCGCCGGTGTACGTCTGCGGCAAGTCCGTGGAGGCCAACACCCTGACGGTGGGGCCGGACGAGGCCCTGTACAGCCGCGCCCTTCTAGCGGAGGACTGGGTTTGGGGGGCGGGATGCCCTCCCTCCTCCCCTGTTACGGGGATCGCCGCCAAGGTCCGCTACCGGCAGACAGAACAGCCGGCCCAGGCGGAAATTCTGTCCGGCGGGCGGATCAAAATCACCTTTGACCAGCCCCAGCGGGCCGTCACTCCCGGCCAGACGGCGGTACTCTACCAGGGGGACGCGGTGCTGGGCGGCGGCGTGATTGCCCAAGTGCTGGCGGAATAGAGAAATCCCGGAGGATTGTCGTCCTCCGGGATTTTTGTGTTATGTAAACTGATACTTACGCCTTCACCGCCGCGGGGTCCTCCTCCGTAGGGCTGGGGACGGGGTTCTCCCGGTGCTCCACCATGGCCCGGATCATTTCCACCGTGCCGCCCAGGCCCAGATAGCTGCTGTCTATGCAGAAGTGGTAATTGTCCACCGCTCCCCACCGCTGGGAGGAATAATACTCATAATAGGAGGCGCGGCGCTTGTCGGTCTTGGCAATCAGCGTCCTGGCCCGCTCCGGAGAGATGCCCTGCCGCTTGGCTACCCGCTCCATCCGCACGTCCAGGGGCGCGTAGATGAATAGGCTCAGCAGATTGGGATTCTCCGCCAGGGCATAGTCGGCGCAGCGGCCAATCATCACGCAGGGCCCCTGCTCCGCCATATGGCGGATGGTGTTGAAGGTAGCCAGATACACCTGCTGCTCCAGGGAATCGCCTACGCCGCTGCCGGGCAGGGCAAACATATAGGAGTCCATGGCGATGGAATACAGCAGGCTCTTGGGCCGCTCGTCAAAATTTTCGATGATCTTCTCGCAGAGGCCGCTTTTCTTGGCCGTCTCCTGCAAAAGCTCCTTATCGTAAAAGGGGATGCCCAGCTCCTTGGCTACGCGGATTCCGACTTCCTTGCCGCCGCTGCCAAACTGCCGGCCGATGGTGATGATGGTTTTCATAGGGACTCCTCCTTTTTCACGGGTTTGCCGCTTCGTATGTTTTATTCTATCACAAATCTATCCCAGCGTCAACGCGGGGACAGCGGCGGGGAGTGTCCTACCGCGCATTTTAAGAG
>JAAVHG010000050.1 GCA_014799855.1 Oscillibacter sp. | reverse complement strand
TTCTATTGTGGGGAGGTGGCTTTGTGGTTTTCCATACGATTCCTGAAATTCAACAAATAGTTTCTGATTTGGCACGGCAATATGGCGCACAAAGAGTTTATCTCTTTGGCTCCTATGCCCGCGGAGATATGACTTCCGATAGTGATATTGATCTTCGCATTGATAAAGGAGCAATCCGCGGCCTGGCATTCGCGGGATTGCTGGGCGATTTGGAAGATGCTCTTGGCACAAATGTCGACCTGATTTCAACTGCCGGAATGAATGCGGAGTTTTTGAAAGAAATCCAGAGGGATGAGGTGTTGCTCTACGAAAGCGCCTGATAAAGATGGCCGCATTTTGGTACACATCGTCTCGTACTGTGAGCAGATCAATATGGCCGTGGAACGGTTTGGCAAAAGCTATGATACTTTTGCTAATGACCCTGTTTATCGTAATGCTGTATCGCTTTGCATCCTGCAAATTGGCGAATTGGTTGGAAACCTGTCCGAAACATTTCGGATGGAACATCCGGCAATCCCTTGGCGTCAAATCAAACTGATGCGAAATATTGTAGCACATCGTTATGGAACAGTTGACCATTCAATCACATGGGATGTTGTTGAGCATGACATTCCGGAGTTGAAAGCATATTGCGAGAAAGTTTTGAGCGGGAGCTGAGACTTTCCATGACCCACAACCTGACCCACGACAGGAAAAATCCTACTGGAACCAACGGAGCAAACGAGACATAGCTGCTGTTAAATTTGGAGAAAAGAGCGTCAAACGGAGGCAAAAGGGTTTCTTGGATTTCCCGACGGATATTCTGGTAACAGCGGACCGGCGGATCTTCATCACCGAGGGGCTGGAGGACAGCTTTGAAGCGGAAGAACCTTACACTGTGCTCCGCGCCTGAACCGCCTCCCCCGGGCAGAGAACCGGATGGAAGCTCCCGGCGGCACCAGGCCTTTTCCGGTCTTGACTGCCTGACTGGGAAATATCCAAAAAAACACTTTATCTTTACCAAAGGAGGACGCTAACATGCTAGAGGTAGGAGCCAAGGCCCCGGAGTTCACCCTGCCAGATAAGGACGGCAGCCCCGTCTCCCTGTCCGATTTCGCCGGCAAAAAGGTGGTGCTGTACTTCTATCCCAAGGACAACACTCCCGGCTGCACCCGCCAGGCCCTGGCCTTCGCCGGGGCCAACGGGGAATTCAACGCGCTGAACACCGTGGTTATTGGCGTCAGCAAGGATTCCACCGCCTCCCATCAGCGGTTCGCGGAGAAAACCAGCCTGCCCTTTATCCTCCGCTCCGACCCGGAGCTGACGGCCATCCAGGCCTACGGCGTTTGGCAGGAGAAGAAGAACTATGGCAAGGTATATATGGGCGTGACGCGGTCCACCTTCGTCATCGACGAGGAGGGCCGGATTGAGAAAGTGATGCCCAAGGTGAAGCCCGACACTAACGCAGCGGAGCTTCTGGCGTATCTGGCGGGGAAATGACGGAGACAGCATAGGAACGCGCCGGGGCGGCTGCCCCGGCGCGTCTTCGGTTATTCATCAATAATGGACCACATCCGCCTCCGCCTGAACAGCCCGGATCACAGGCAGGGCCTCCGGTCCGGAGAAGAAGCGGTACGTGGACTCCGGCAGCATATCCCGCACCCGGTCCAGATCCCCGTCGTGTATGGCCTGCCGTACCGTGCTGGCGCTGACAATCCGTCCGCCAATCTCCAGGCGGGGGATGACCCGGCACCGGATGCCCGCCTCCGGCAGACGCTCCGCCATAATCTGGTTGTACAGGGCGGTCACATGACTGGCCGGCTCCTCCCCCACATAGCGGCAGGTGACGTTCAGGCAGGGGGCAATCCGGCTGAACACCGCCAGATCCAAGGCGGCGTGGGTGCGGATCACNGTGTCCTCATCCCGGAGAAAATAGCTGGGAAAGGTGGCGGAGCTGATCATATAGGGCCCGGAGTCGTGGCAGACCACGTTGGGCAGATGGGCCGTGCCCTCCCGCACCAGCCTCCGGCGGACAGCGAAGGGGATGGGCCCCGCCTCCTCGCTGAGGACAAAGAGGTGGACGGTTTCGTTTTCCGCCGCCGCCCGCTCCACCAGATGCAGGTGCCCCAGGGTGAAGGGGTTGGCGTTCATGACGATGGCGGCGGCCTCTCCCTCCCTCCTGGTCCGCTCCAGGGCGGCGCGGTAATCGTCAAAGCCCCGGCGGCGGTTTTCCATAAAGACCAGGCTGTCCCCCACGCGGGCAATCTCGTGGAAGTTCAAGTCCCCGAAAAATTTGGCGCTTTGGCCCTTGGTGTACAAAAACAGGTGGGTATTGCCCCGCTGGGCCTGGACCTCCGCCAGATGGCTGACCACCTGGTTTAGAAGGCCCTCCCCCTGATGATCATGGGACACCGCCAGGCACCGGATGGTATTCCCGAAGCAGCTTCCGGTGGCGGTCAGAGTCCAGTCCTCATCAAAGAGGCCGCAGGTGTAGTCCAGATTGGCGTCCCGGCGGATGCCCTCCTGCTGAAGCAGGGCGTCCACCTGCCGGTTTTCCCGAAGGTCTCCGGGGCGGATTTCCGTGAGGAAAGACATAGCGGCTCCTTTCCCGCCGGGCCGGCGGATTTTTGTTTATCTACCATAGCCGAAAGCCCCCGCGCCGTTATCCAGGAACGGCGGCGGGGGCTTTTTTCGGTTGGGATTACTGGTTATTCCGGTAGTAGTTGATGAGGCAGCCGTTGACGATAATCTCCCGCTCCGCCTCCGTCAGCGCGCCGGTGGAGACGGTGAAGGGGGTCACTTTTCCATCGGCGGAGACGGCGTAGGCCTGGATGCTGTCCGCGTTTTTCAGCACCGCCTCCCGGACGCCGGGGACGAAGATGAAGTCGCCCAGGGCGAAGACAGAGGGGTCCTCCACCAGGAAGGGAGTCATGCCCCAGTTGATGCAGTTGGAGCGGTAGCGCTTGGTGGCGTACTGCTTGGCGAAGTTGGCGGCGGCGCCCATGACACGCTGGCAGGAGGCCGCCTGCTCCCGGGCGGAGCCGTCGCCGGGCATGTTGGCGAAGATGGTGGAGCCAATCTCCGTGTTGGCCGGGTCGCAGGCCACGCCGGCCTTTTTCAGGGCCTCGGCCACGGCGGTAATCTCCTCCGGCAGAGGAGCGCCCGCCTCACGGTCCCGCTCAATCTGCCGGACGGCCTTGCTGCGGCCCACATACTCCGGGTCACGGCGGGACAGGGCGAATTCGCTGAGGCGCTCAGGGTTGGAGCGGTAAGAGGAGGTCTCGCCGGAGGGAATCAGCTCGTCGGTGGTGGTGACGGGGTCGGTGATGTAAGAGCAGACCTTCACCAGAAGATCCTCCGTCAGGGCGGGGAACTCCGGCCAGTCCTTGATGTTGGGGCCGAATTTCAGCTCATGGTCCGGCTCCGGCTTGGTCCAGCCGTTGTAGACCCGCTTCTCGTAGATGCCCTGGTCGAAGTGGTAGTCGGGAGTGGTGTACTCCACGTCCAGATCGGTGGCGGCGGTCAGCTTTCCGCCGTTGGCGGCGGTGGCGGCGATGGAGCGGGTGTCCATCAGGGCCACGGCGCTCATCTGGCCCTCGCCGGGCTTGGAGCCTTCCCGGTTGGGGAAGTTGCGGGTGGTATGGCGGATGGAGAACTCCCCGTTGGCGGGGCAGTCGCCCGCGCCGAAGCAGGGTCCGCAGAAGCACTCCCGCATAATGGCTCCGGCGGCAATCAGATCGGCGGCCCGGCCGGAGCGGATCAGCTCCAGGTTGGCGGGCATGGAGCCGGGATAGATGCTGAGGGTGAAGGCCCCGCTGCCGCAGGAGCGGCCCTTGAGGATATCGGCGGCGGCGCAGAGGCTGTCGTAGGTGCCGCCGGCGCAGCCGGCGATTTCGCCCTGCTCCACCCAGATGGCGCCGTCGTGGTATTTGCTGTCCAGCTCCATCTTCGCGCCCTTGATCTGCTTGTTGGCCTCCTCCTGGACCTGATGGAGGATGTCGCGGGCGTTCTCCTGGAGCTCGTGGATGGTGTAGGTGTTGGAGGGGTGCATGGGCATGGCGATGGTGCATTCCACCGTGGAGAGGTCCACGTAGACGCAGCCGTCGTAGTAGGCGGTGTCGGCGGGCTTGATCTCCTTGTAGGCCTCGGGACGGCCATGGAGGGTGAAGTAACGCTTGGTCTCCTCGTCCGTTACCCAGATNGAGGACCAGCAGGTGGTCTCGGTGGTCATCACGTCGATGGCGTTGCGGTACTCAGCGGAGAGTCCGGCGATGCCGGGGCCCACGAACTCCATGACCTTATTCTTCACATAGCCGCTCTTGTACACCGCGCCGATAATGGACAGCGCCACATCCTGGGGCCCCACGCCGGGCTTGGGAGAGCCGGTGAGGTAGATGGCAATGACCGGGGGACGGGCGAAGTCGTAGGTGCGGCGCAGCAACTGCTTGGCCAGCTCGCCGCCGCCCTCGCCCACGGCCATGGTGCCCAGCGCGCCGTAGCGGGTGTGGCTGTCACTGCCCAGGATCATCCGGCCGCAGCCGGCCATCATCTCCCGGTTGTAGCTGTGGATGTTGGCCAGGTTGGTGGGCACGTAGATGCCGCCGTATTTGTGGGCGGCGGAAAGGGCGAACTTGTGGTCGTCCTCGTTGATGGTGCCGCCCACGGCGCAGAGGCTGTTGTGGCAGTTGGTGAGGACATAGGGGATGGGGAACTCCTTCATGCCGGAGGCCCGGGCGGTCTGAATGATGCCCACGTAAGTAATGTCGTGGCTGGTGAGGGAGTCAAACCGCAGCTGGAGGTGGTCCATGTCCTCCGTGGTGTTATGGGCCTTCAAAATGCCGTAGGCCATGGTGCCCTGGGCCGCCTGCCGGGAGTCGGGCTGCTGGCCGGTGCGGGCCGCGTACTCCTCCTCCGTGGCGAGATCGGTCCCGTTCAGGAGGTAGACGCCGGTTTCGTACAGCTTGATCATAAAAATCCGTCCTTTCTAAAAAATTTTTGGTTCGGTTTTCTTGCATTCAGCATACCAGAAGATTACAATATAAACAACTGTTAAAAATAATATGGAACCCATGCAAAATATTTATAGGATGTGACACGAATGACAGACCGGGAATTGCTGTACGTGACCACCATCGCCCAGGAGGGCAGCCTCACCAAGGCGGCCCAGAAGCTGTTTATCACCCAGCCGGCCCTGAGCCACAGCCTCACCGGCATTGAGCGGGCATTGGGCCAGCCTCTGTTCCGCCGGGAGAGCCGGGGACTGATCCCCACCTACGCCGGGGAGCGGTACTGCGAGACCGCCCGGGAGATTCTGCGGATGTACGGGGATCTGGAGCAGGAGCTGGCGGAGATCCAGGGCCTCCGGCGGGGCAGGGTGCTGATCGGCATGACCCGGTTCCTGTCCACGGAGCTGATGCCCCGGGTCTTCCCCCAATACCAGCGGCAATATCCCGGCATTGAGGTGCAGCTTTGGGAGGAATCCTCCAACCGCCTGCTGGAAATGCTCTCCACCCGGCAGCTGGATTTCGGCGTCATGAACCTGACGGAGGAGGAGCTGGGGCAGATGGAGGAAAGCTATGACTGCCGCCCCCTGTACCGGGACCCCTTCGTCATCGCCGCCGCCAAAGGCGATCCTATCGGCCGCCTGGCCTCCCCCGGAGAAGACGGCGGCCTGCCGGTTCTGGACCCCCGGCATCTGGCGGGCCGGCCCTTCTCCGCCGTGGTGTCCGGCCAGAGAATCCGGCGGGTGACGGACCGGGTCTTTCGCCAGGCGGGGATCGCGCCGGAGATCATGTTCACCTCCTCCAGCTTTGAAACCGTCCGCCGGGTGGCCTGCGCGGGACAGGGGACGGCCATGCTGCCCAGCCGGTACGCCGCCCTCTTCTCCGGCGGCGGGGAGGCCGATTACTACGCCATTCCGGAGGAGTACCACGCGGCCNTCTTCGCGGCGGCGGTCCGGTCCAGNGAGAGCTATCTCCCCGCGGCGGCGGCCCGGTTTCTGGCGCTGCTGGAGGAGTCCACTCAAGCCCCCGCGGCCCCTTGAATCCGATTGATCCGGCTCTTCTTCGTGGCCCTCTGCACCATTTCAATAAAGGCACGGGTGTACTGGGGCAGATATTTNTCCCGGCGGTAACAGGCGTAAAAATGCCGCTCCTCCGTCATCAGCTCCTCGGGGTAGAAGTAAACGCCGGAGNCGGCCACATCCGGATGGCTNCGCACAAACACGTTGGGACACAGCATACAGCAGCTGCACGCCACCGTAATGCGGATGGCGGCCTCCACGCTGTCCGTCTCCGCCATAATNGAGGGNGAAATGCCGCTGCGGGCAAAGCCCCGGTCCTGAATGCCCCGGATGTTGTGGCCGGGCTTCAGGGCGATAAACCGCTCCCCGGCGGCTTCGCGGAGGCTGATGGTATCGCCCATGCGGAAGCGGGCGGCCAGAGCGTTGGCCTGTCCGGTCAGCAGGACGTAGCTCTCATTTTCAATTAAAATGTATTCCAAGGTGTTCTTGGAGGGCTCGGTGGTGGCCAGCGCCAGATCGATTTTCCCCTCGTCCGCCATCTGCTCCAGATAATCGGAGCCCCGCTCCACTAAAAAGAGCTCCACATCGGGATACTGGCGGCCAAACTCCGGCAGCACCAGAGGAAGCAGCTGCATTCCCCGCTGGATGCTGACGCCGATGCGGAGGCGGCCCCGCTCTTCGTTGCGGATGCCCTCCAGAACGCTGTTGAGGTTCTCCTCCTGGGCCAGCATGGCCCGGGCGGTCTCCAGATACTTTTCTCCCACATAGGTCAGCTTCGGCGGCGTAACGCCCCGCTCAAACACGGCGGCTCCCAGCTCCTGCTCCACCAGCCGGACGGTCTGGCTCAGGGAGGGCTGGGAGACAAACAGCTTTTTTGCCGCCGCCGTAATGCCTCCGGCCTCGTAAATGGCGTTGATGTATCGCGCGCGCTTCAAATTCATCCTCTCACCCGCGGAGCTTCCAGTCTCCGCCCTCTCCTCTCCGGCCGCCTCTCCTCCGCCGGGGCCTTTCCGCGCCCAGGCGTCAACCGGGATAACTTTCCGGTATACCAGGTGGAAATTTTCCCCATAAAACCGTGATTTTCAGAGAAATTGTCCGTTTTTCTGTCAAAATTGTCCAAAGCGGGCGGTCAAGTTTCTATGACATAAGAGTTTTATTATGGAAATCGTAAAAACAAAGTATTTTTCTTTTTTTCTACTTAGTGCTAAAATCAATTCATATCATAAGTTATAAAACTATCCCGACAAAAATGCAATAGCTTTATTCAATTTCATGAAGCATATAATATTTTTGTTATAGATTGTTTTTATCTTATGATAAACTTCTGTTCTGATAGCATCAGAATGATCTTTGGAGGAGGACACACTATGAAGAAGCTTTTATCCTTAGCGCTGGCCCTGATGATGGCGCTGTCCCTGGCCGCCTGCGGCGGCGACAGCGGCAGCGGCGGCAGCTCCGGCGACGGCAGCTTTTCCTTTAACCGGAAAATCGAGATCGTCTGCCCCTGGGGCGCCGGCGGCGGCGCTGACACCACCGTCCGCCAGTTCGCCACTCAGCTGGAGAAGGTGCTGGGCCAGAGCGTCGTCGTGAACAACGTCACCGGCGCCGGCGGCGTCTCCGGCGTGCAGTACGCCGTGCAGCAGCCCGCCGACGGCTATACCTGGCTGATGTGCACCCCGTCCCCCATGCTGGCCCAGATCTCCGGCGCTACCGATTTCGACGTCTACGGCAGCATCAAGCCCGTGTGCAACATGGTTTGGGACTGCAACATCTTCGTCACCGGCAAGGACGCCCCCTACAACAACTATAAGGAACTGATGGACTACGTGTCCGCCAACCCCGGCTCCGTCCAGTGCGGCGTGATGTCCCTGACCGGCCTTGACGGCGCCTGCGTCGTGGCCGCTTTCGGCGACGCCATTGAGGCCGTCGGCTACTCCGAGGGTTCTCAGCTGAACTCCGACATCATCGGCAACCACGTGGGCCTCGCCTGCGTAGGCCCCGCCGAGGTCGCCGCCATGATCGAGTCCGGCGATATGAAGGTCATCATGAGCTGCACCGAGGAGCGCATGTCCCTGGAAGGCCTGGCTGATGTGGAGTGCGCCGGCGAGAACAATGTGGAATGCTTCTACGGCCCCTATCGCGGCATCTTCTGCAAGAACGACATGCCCCAGGAGGCTATTGACGCCTTCGTCGCCGCCGCCGAGCAGGCCGTGGCCAGCGCCGAGTTCCAGGATTGGGCCAAGACCCAGGGCCTGGATCAGCGCACCGGCTGGATGGACCCCGCTACTTATCAGGCCCAGTGGGATGCCGACTACGCCGAGCTGACCGAGCTCTTCGGCTGATTCCCATCTAACCGTCTAAAGCCATAGCCGATTCCGGCGGCGTGAACACGCTCTGCGCTCCGCCGCCGGATTCTTTTCAAGATGTTTTTCAAGTGAAAGGGTGATATTTACGCTTACGTTGGATCTGATTTTCAGCGTCGTGCTGCTGGTTTTCTCCATTTACTGCTTTATCTACATCGGCGGAGCGGACAACTCCACCGCCACGGAGCTGGGCGCGGCCTTCTGGCCCCGTCTGATCCTGGGGATCATGATCGTGCTGCTGGTCATCAGCCTGGTGAACATGATCCGCAAAAAAGAAGGAAAAACCCCGGTGAACGGCGAAGCCGTAGCGGGCTTTTTCAAGAGCAAGCTGCTGGTGGGCATGATTGTCTGCGCCGTGACCGCCATCATTCTGCCTATGGTCGGCTTCATCCCCACGTCCTTCCTGTTTTTGATCGCTTACGGCGTGCTTCTCGGAGAGAAGCGTCCGGTGGTGCTGATTATCACCGGCGTAGTCGCCACTCTGATTCTGTACATCATCTTCCAGGGTCCCTTGGGCATTTTCCTTCCCAGAGGCAGCGGCTTCTTCCGCAACTTCGCGCTGACGATGGAAAATCTCATCGGCATGATCCCTGGTCTGTAAGAGGGAGGTCATAAGAGATGTTAAATACGTTAATGACCGGACTGCAAATCGTCCTGACTCCCTCCACCTTTATCCTCATCTTCGCGGGTACCGTGGTGGGCGTCATCTTCGGCGCCCTGCCCGGCGTTTCGGCCTCCATGGCCGTGGCCCTGGCCCTGCCCTTCGCCTATTCCATGAACGGCGTGGTAGCCATCGCCTTCCTCTGCTCCGTGTACTGCGCGTCCATCACCGGCGGCGGCATCACCGCCATCCTGTTCAAGATTCCCGGAACGCCCTCCAGCGCTCCCACCACCTTCGACGGCTATCCCATGGCCCAGAGGGGCGAGGCCGGCAAGGCCCTGGGCTACTCCCTGGTGGCCTCCGCCATCGGCGGCCTCATCGCCGCTTTCGCCATGGCCATTATCTCCACTCCCCTGGCGGCGGTAGCCCTGCAGTTTGGCCCCGGCGAGCTGTTCGCCGTGTCCATGCTGGGCCTGTCCGTTCTGACCTGCCTGGATAACGGCAACGTGGTCAAGACCCTGATCTCCGGCCTTCTGGGCCTGTTCCTGGCCACCATCGGCATGGACCCCCAGACCGGCGTGGCCCGGTTCACCTGGGGCAACACCACCCTTCTCTCCGGCGTGGAGATGATCCCCGTCATGATCGGCCTCTTCGCTGTGACCGAGGTGCTGAANCAGACCGTGAAGCGCGGCAAGGGCNGCNGNAATAATGAAATGGACGACGTCAGCTACAAGACCGCCATTCCCGGCATGAAGGAATTCTTCGCGGTGAAGTGGGTCATGCTGCGCTCCTCCGTTCTGGGCACCATCGTGGGCATNCTGCCCGGCGCCGGCGCCACCATCGCCTCCTTCCTCTCCTACACCGTGGAGAAAAAGATGTCCAAGTATCCTGAGAAGTTCGGCACCGGCATCGCCGACGGCATCGTGGCCTCCGAGGCCGCCAACAACGCCGCCACCGGCGGCGCCATGGTTCCCCTGCTGGCTCTGGGCATCCCCGGCGGCAACGCCGCGGCTATCATGATGTCCGCCCTGGTGCTCAAGGGCGTTCAGATGGGCCCCCTGCTGGTAAAGACCCAGCCGGATTACCTGTCCTCTGTGTTCGGCTCCATGCTGATCACCAACATTATCATGGTCTTCGTGGCCCTGGCNATCGCCAAGGTGTTCGCCAAGATCCTGGCNATCCCCTACTCCATCCTGGGGCCGGTCATCATCATGCTGGCCACCATCGGCTCCTTCGCCCTGAAGAACAGCACCGGCGACGTGGTGCTGATGGTCGCCTCCGGCATCATCGGCTACCTGTTCGTCTCCCTGGGCTACTCCTCCGCCGCNCTGGTNCTNGGCCTGGTGCTGGGCATCATGTGCGAGGAGAACCTGCGCCGCGCNTACCAAATCGCCAACGGCAGCTGGGTCAACGCCCTGAACAGCCCCATCACCATCGTTCTGCTGCTGGTCTGCGCCGCCATGATCCTCTTCCCCATTATCAAGGGTGCGCTTCCTGACAAGAAAGCCAAGAGCTGATTTGACGCCAAAGGCGCATATCCATATCAGGGAGGGCGCCGCTTAAAAACGGCGTCCTCCTTTTCTGAGAGGAGAGAAGCTCTTTGCTCCGATTTTTAATCACTCTGCTGGTCTGCACCGCTGCGGGAATTTTGCTGAAACGGTGCAAGGTGCCCGGAGGAATGCTGGTAGGCGCGCTCATCGCCGGCGCGCTGCTGAACGTNTTCACCCCATACGGCTATATGCCCTACGCGGGCCGGTTTGCCGCCCAGATGGCGGCGGGAGCCTATATCGGCGCTCTCTTCGACCGGAAGCAGCTGCGGAGCATCCGGCGGGTCTGGAAGCCCTACCTCATGATCATGCTCTTTTTCCTGCTGGCGAACCTGCTGGCCGGATTCCTGATTTGGCGGACCGGGGCCTGCGATCTCATGACGGCGCTGCTGTGCTGCGTGCCCGGCGGCATGTCCGACACGCCCCTGATCGCCGCCGACATGGGGGCGGATGTGGGCACCGTGGCAATTCTGCAATTCGTGCGGATGGTCACCGGCGTGGTGCTGATGCCCTCGGTCATCGCCCTGCTGGTGCGGCCCGGGGCCTCCGCCCCAAAGGAGGAGGAAACGCCCGTCCCGGCGGCGGACGCGCCCTCCCCGGAGGAAACGGCCCAGGCAGACCAAGCATCCCCCAAAAAGACCATTCCCCTGGCCGCGGCCACGGTCGCGGTGGCCGCTGTGGGCGGAGGGCTGGGCAAGATCTCCGGGATTCCCGCGGGCATTCTGGTGGGCTCCATGGCGCTGGTCATCGTAATGAACCTGACCTATGGGCGGGCGTATCTGCCCATGCCCTTGAAGCGGGCCGCCCAGATACTCTCCGGCGCGTACATTGGCTGCACGCTGACCATGGAGAGCATTCTCCGNCTGAAAAACCTGATTCTCCCGGCGGTGATCATCCTGGCGGTGTATGTGCCCATGAGCCTGCTGTGCGGCTGGCTCAACGCCCGGCTCTTCCACCGGGACGTCCGGGAGTCCATGCTGAGCGCCACCCCCGGCGGCGCGTCGGACATGGCGCTGATTGCCGCGGATCTGGGCGTGGAGAGCGCCGATCTGATGGTGACGCAGGTTTTGCGGATGGTCTCCGTGGTCCTGCTCTTCCCCCAGCTGGTCCAACGCCTCTGCGAGTTTTTGGGCCAGCTCCCCCACTGAACCTGTCATTTTGAGAGGAGGAAATCATTTTGGAAATCAAATGCACCGGCATCGCCGGGACAATGGAGTCCAGCGACGCCATGGTAACCATTGAAAAGGGTGACGGCGGTATCCAGTTACAGCTGACCAGCCCCGTGATCCACCGCTTTGGCAACCATATGCGGGCCGTGGTGCTGGAAACGCTGGAAAAGCTGGATATCCATGACGCTGTGGTCACCGTGGTGGACAAGGGCGCGCTGGACTGCACCCTGAAAGCCAGAGTGGAGGGCGCGGCCTTCCGGGCCGCCCAGTGCTCCGCGGAAAATATTCCCTGGGGAGGTGCCGTTCAATGAGCCATCCCAACAAAAAGCGGCTGCGGCGGTCCATGATGTTCCTGAACTGCCAGAAGCCCGCCCTNATTAAGGACCCCTACATTTACCAGCCGGACTCCATCATGCTGGACCTGGAGGACGCCGTGGCGGAGAATCAGAAGGATACCGCCCGCTTCTCCCTGTACCACGCTCTGAAAGAGATCGACTACCGGGGCGTGGAGCGGGTAGTCCGCATCAACGGCCTGGACACCCCCCACTGGCAGGAGGACGTGCGGGTGTGCGTGGCCGGCGGGGCGGACGTTATCCGCATTCCCAAATGCACCTGCGCCGAGGACGTTCACGTCATCGAGCGGGCCGTCGTCGCCGCCGAGAAGGAATTCGGCCGGGAAGAGGGCTGCACCCTCCTGATGGCCGCCCTGGAATCCTGCTACGGCGTGCTGAACTGCCTGGAAATCTGCAAATCCTCCGACCGGCTCATCGGCGTGGCCCTGTCCGGCGGCGACTACACCAAGGATCTCCAGACCGGCATCACCGGAACCGGCGTGGAGCTGACCGGAGCCCGCCAGCACATGATCATTGCGGCCCGTGCCGCCGGCGTCCAGTGCTTCGACACCGTTTTCACCAATCTGGACGACATGGAGGGCTTCCGCAAGGAGACGGAGACCATCCACCTGATGGGCTTTGACGGGAAATCCCTGGTGAATCCCCGGCAGATCCCCATCGTCCACGAGATTTTCACACCCAAGGAGAAGGACATCATCTTCGCTGAGAAGGTTGTCCAGGAGATCGACTCGAAAAAAGCCCAGGGCATCGGCGTTTTCACCGTCAACGGCAAGATGATTGACATCGCCTTCTACGACGGCGCGAAGCGCACACTCATGCTGGCAAAGGCGGCCGGCGTTTACGGGGGTGATTTGGTATGATCAACGCGGTAGGCCGGGATATTCCCGAGGAAGTCCTCCAGGCCACAGGCCGGGACATTTTCCGCGGTTCTCTCCACCATGACGGCAAGGAATACACCAAGGCCGCGCCCACGGTGCGGGCCAAGATTGATCCCAAGCGCAGTAAGCTGGTAAGCTCCATCCGGGAGGCCCTGGAGAAGTGCGGCGCCCACGACGGCATGACCGTCTCCTTCCACCACCANTTCCGGGAGGGCGACTATGTGGTCAACATGGTGATGGAGGAAATCCACAACATGGGGCTGAAGGACATCCGCATNTGNGCCTCCTCCCTGGGCAAGGCCCACGACCCCATCGTCCCCTANATTGAGGACGGCACCATCACCAGCATCCTGTCCTCCGGCGTCCGCGGGAAAATCGGCGAGGCCATTTCCAACGGCAAGCTGCGGGANATCGCGGTNATGTACTCCCACGGCGGCCGGGTCCGCTGCATTGAGGAGGGCCGNGTCCACATCGACATCGCCTTCATCGGCGCGCCCACCTCNGACGAGTGCGGCAACCTCCGCCCCAACGGCGGCAAGTCCAACTGCGGCGTGCTGTCCTACGCCTATGTGGACGCCCAGTACGCCGACAANGTNGTGGCGGTGACGGACTGCCTGGTCCCCTTCCCCAACATTCCCGCCTCCATCTCCATGGTGAACGTGGATTACGTGTGCACGGTGGACGCTATCGGCAATCCCGACAAGATCGCCACNGGCGCGGCCAAGCCCACCACGGACCAGCGCAAGCTCCTGATGGCCAAATACTGCACCGACTTNGTNGTCTCCACCCCCTATTTCAAGGAGGGCTTTATCTACCAGACCGGCGTAGGCGGCGCGTCNATCGCCTCCACCATCTATCTGGCGGANGTCATGCGCCAGCGGAACATCCACATGGGCCTGGGCCTGGGCGGCATCGCCACTCCCATGGTGAAGCTGCTGGAAGAGGGCCTCATCGGCAAGCTGGTGGACACCCAGGACTTTGACCTGGGCGCTGTGGAGTCTGTGGGAAGCAATCCCAATCACGTGGAGATCACCGGCAGCGANTACGCCAACCCCATGAACAAGGGGGCTTATGTCAACCAGCTGGACTTCGTGATTCTGGCGGCGCTGGAGGTGGACACCCACTTCAACTGCAACGTCATCACGGATTCCACCGGCCTGATCACCGGCGCCCAGGGCGGNCACCCGGACACCGCCGCCGGNGCCAANTGNACCATCGTCATCACGCCNCTGCTGCAGGGCCGGTCCCCGGCGGTATGCGAGGACGTCACCACNGTCACCACCCCCGGCGAGAGCGTGGACGTGGTGGTCACGGAGTACGGCATCGCGGTAAATCCCCTCCGCCCCGANCTGATGGAGGCCGCCCAGAAGTGCGGCGTTCCCGTTCACACCATCGAGGAGCTGAAGGACATGGCCTACGCCATTGTGGGCACTCCGGANCCNATCCAGTTCGGCGAGCGTGTCGTGGGCATCGTGGAGGCCCGNGACGGCACNATCATCGACGTGGTGCGGCAGATGAAGGACTTTGAATTTGCCGACTAAAGCAAGCGGACCAACTGAAAAAAGGAGCGCGGCGCACAGNTGTGCGNCGCGCTTTTTCAATCTCTCCATTCGCNTTTCTTTNCCTCAACTCTGNCGGNACGGGCCTCTGGGCCCGCGGTCCCGCAGGNNCTGTGAGGAGAGCGGGCCGGNANAAAACCCGGCCCGCCCCCACAAAAGGANCACAAGGATCAATTGNGATTTCCGTTATTACAAAACCACGCCGTCCTTNAANATGGAGATCTCCCGGAAGCCCTTCTCCTCCGTCCTGGTTTTCGCGCCGGAGGCCGTCTCCAGCACCTTGGCCATGAGATCCGCCGCGGCCTCGTCCAAGGTCCTCTTTCCGTCGGCCACAACACCGGCGTTGAAGTCGATCCATCCGGCCTTTTTCTCCGCCAGAGGCGTATTGGTTGCCAGCTTCATAGTGGGGGCCGGAGCGCCGAAGGGAGTGCCCCGTCCGGTGGTGAAGAGGATGATGTGGGCCCCCGCCGCCGTCAGGGCCGTGGCGGAAACCAGGTCGTTGCCGGGACCATAGAGCATATTCAGGCCCTTGGCGGTCACCGGGTCGCCGTAACCGATTACGTCCATAATGGGGGCGGAGCCGCCTTTCT
Organism: Oscillibacter sp.; assembly: GCA_014799855.1. GTDB lineage: Bacteria > Bacillota > Clostridia > Oscillospirales > Oscillospiraceae > Oscillibacter. The sequence continues at coordinate 1,294 of JAAVHG010000050.1, read as the reverse complement.
GGACGCAGCCGCAGGATTTGTCCTCCAGGGTGGTGATGCCCCCCTGCTTGTTGCCGGGGCTGGGGTTGTCGTATACCACCTCGTTGTGGCGGATGAAATAGGCCTTGAAGCCGTTGATCATCTCCACCGCCTTATGGAACACCTCTTCATTGACACAGCGGTCCATGAGGAAGCCCTCCGCGCCGAACATCTCCGGCACCTCCGTTAAAACGGTAGAGCCTCCCTGGGCGGTCAGCATATCGGAGAAGCGGCCTACCACCGGATTGGCGGTGACGCCGGAGAGGCCGTCAGACCCGCCGCACTTCATGCCGATAACCAGTTCGCTGGCGGGAATGGGCTCCCGGACAAACTTCCCGGCATAGGCGGCGCACTCTTCCAGAAGGGCGCGGCCGACCTCCATCTCGTCGGGGACCTCCTGGCAGGTGAGGAATTTCACCCGGTCGGGGTCATAGTCCCCCAGCTCCGCCAGAAACTGCTCGTGGGTCAGGTTCTCGCATCCCAGGCTCAGCACCAGCACCGCCCCAGCGTTGGGATGCCGGGTCAGAGCCGCCAGGAGCTTTCGCGTCTGGGCGTGGTCCGCCCCGGTCTGGGAACAGCCGAAGGGATGGGGGAAGGTGTACAGGCCGTCGATGGACCCGGAGACCAAATCCTGGTTCTCCCGCACCAGGGCCTTAGCCACGTCGTTGACGCAGCCCACCGTGGGGATGATCCAAATCTCGTTCCGAACTCCCACCCGGCCGCCGTCCCGGCGGTAGCCCCGGAAGGTTCCGGGAGTCTGGGGCTCCGGGATGCGGATGCTGGGGTTGTAGGTGTACTCCATCTCTCCGGAGAGGTTGGTGGTCATATTGTGGGTGTGGACCCACTCTCCGGCGTTGATGGAGGCGGTGGCATGGCCGATGGAAAAGCCGTATTTCACCACGGACTCGTTCTCCGCGATGGGCCGGAGGGCCATCTTGTGGCCCTGGGGGATGTCCATGGCGGCGGCAACTCCGGCGAACTCCGTCCCGGCGGGAACCGCCCGCAGGGCCACGGCCACGTTGTCCTCGGGATGAATGCGGATAAAATCAGGCATGGCGGCCTCCTTCTTACAGGCAGGAGGCGTAGGCGGCCACGGCGCCCTCCGCCCGGATCTTTTTCAGGTTGGCCACGACAGCCTCTTCAAAACCGGAAACCTGGGTGAGATCCTGGCCCCACATCTGCTCGTTGGTCATGACGGCATGGACCAAATCCTCCGCGCTGTCGTCCTTGTGGGCCCAGTAGAACTCCAGAGCCCAGCGGTCGTCGGAGCAGACAT
>JAAVHG010000049.1 GCA_014799855.1 Oscillibacter sp. | reverse complement strand
GGCGTAGATCACCGCCGCCACCGCATCATCCGAAACAACCTCCACCGTCAGGGTCCGGTCGTCAAAGACGAATGTACCCGCCGGGGCGTCCTCCGCCGGGGCCAGAGCGGCTGGGTCCGCGTAGCGCTCCCAGGGATCGCCAAGATCCAAAGCGGTTTCCGGCTCCGGTTCCGGCTCCGGCTCCTTAGGTAAAGGAACCTGTTCCTCCTCCGCCGGAGGAATATGGTCCTCTTCCGCCGGAGAAGTCTCTCCGCCGCAGCCGGAAAGTCCCAGGGCCGCCGCCAGGGCAACCGCCGCGAGAGCTGTCTTTTTCATCACGCTTCCTCCTTGACTCCAAATTCAGAGATTTTCCTTCATGATACCACGCCGTCCGGAGAAAAGCAACCCGCCGTCAAATTCCTGGTTGCGGAAACACCCTCTGTCCGCTATGATACGATTACCCCCTATGTAGTTATTCTCCTACATAGGGGGCTTTTTGTCTATTCTCCGGTTTTTCTGGATCGGTTCATCATTGCCGGTCTGCTTTTCCGTTTTCCCATCAGGCCAGGTAGGGCTTCGCGATACGCTCCACCCCGTCGGGATTGGCGTGGGTCCAGGCGGCGAAATCCATTCCGGAGGCCGCCACGGTCTTCCCCAGCTCCACCAGGAAACCGGGAATCCGGCTCTCCAGGATGGTTCCCAGCTCCCGGCCCATGGCCTCCTGCCCCTGGCGGCTGTCGCCGCCCACAAACAGGGCAAATGCCGCCTGCGGCTTGCCCTCCACCAGCTTGGAGGCCCCCCGGAAGCCCATGACCCCGGTCTGATGGGTGCCGCAGGAGGAGGGACAGCCGGAGACGTGAATCTGGGGCAGNGCCCCGTCNGGAAGNTCCGCNTCCCGGACCGCNTTCACACANGCNGCCAGCAGGCCCTGGGAGTCCCGCGTGCCCACCTGGCAGGTCATTCCGCCGATGCAGCTGACGGAGGTCTCGAACAGGCTTTGAGCGCTGTCCGGGGCGGTCAGGTCCAGNACCTTCGCCGCCTCGCTGCCGGTAAGGTTCACGATATAGGCGCTCTCGTCGGGNCTGAGGCGCAGCTCCGCCTGGGGCATACCGGCCATGGCGTCGCTGAGGGCGCAGAGGACCGCCAAATCCGGCTGGCCNCCGATGGGATGCCAAACCACCGTGTACAGGCCGGGCTGCTTCTGCTCCAGCACCCGGGGACCGGAGGCCGTGGANCCGTCGCCCGTCTTGCTGAAAGCGGGGGCGGAGACNTCCAGATCCAGGTCCTCATNGCCGGAGAACACCTCGTTCAGCTTCTCCTGGTAGGCCNTGGCGTAGGCCTCGGGNCCGCCGCAGGCCTCCTGCATGTANCGGGTCCGGGCCTTGCCCCGGTTCTCGTAATTGCCATAGGCCCGGAAGGTCAGCCACATGGCCTTGATATANTACAGAATCTTCCGGGGCTCCACCGCCTCCGCCACCTTCACGCCGAAGCGGGGATTGTTCCCCAGGCCCCCGGCGCTGTACACGTCAAAGGTCCCGTCGGGCCGGGCGNCGAAGCCCAGATCCCGGTAGGTGGCGTGGGTGACGTTTTTGGGGGAATTGGAAAANCCCACCTTCAGCTTCCGGGGCATCTTCTCCGCCTTGATAAAGGTCATCAGGTACTCCCCGGCGGCCTCCGCCCAGGGCAGAACGTCGAAATATTCCCCCTTCTCCACGCCGGAGAGGGGCGGNCACATGACGTTCCGGGGNAANTCCCCGCCGCCGCCCATGGTGACGATGCCCGCGTCCAGGGCCTCCTCCATGATGGCGCAGATGGTCTCCCCCTCCAAGTCGTGGAACTGGATGGTCTGGCAGGTGGTGAAGTGGGCCCTGGGCACATGGTATTTCCGGATGGCCTGGGCCGCGAANGCCAGTTTCTTTCCCGTTACCCGGCCGGCGGTCATCCGCAGCCGCAGCATACCCGCCTTGCCGCCCTTCTGGGCGTAGCTGCCGTAAAAGCCGGAAAAGCCCTTGTAGGCGGCCTTGTCCAGCTCTCCAGCGTAAAAAGCGGCGGTTTTTTCCCGGAAANCGGGCAGATCCTGCTTCCAGGCCTCCGGATGGATGGTTTGCATAGCGTTTCCTCCTATCGTTTTCTTCATGAAAGCTCTCTATCCGCGCCCAATCCGGCGGAACAGGGAAGTATCTGTAGTGTACCATAANTTGGCTTTTTGCACAACTATTTTCTTTNTGTATCCTGAANTTTAATCTTTTTCACCATAAGGAGCCNCCCGCAATATTGACATTGCGGTTCCNGTTTGNTANAATAATTATACTTACCTTCAAATATCGTCAATCCGTCTGACCGACCGCAAAACGCCGGCCGCGGAACGCAGGAGGTGACAATATATGTATCATTGTCATTTAAACTTTTACTGCGTCGGTCACGAGCCCGAGATTTTTTCTTCAATCCAGGCCATGCCCCCGCTAGACCCCTTTACCCACGCCTTTTNCGTCGGCTCTGAGCCGGTTCCGGAAACGGCGGCCTCAGCGGACGTCATCCTGGCGGATCTGCGGAATATGAACGCCAGAACCGCCCTGGACAGCCTCACGGCCGCAAAACAGCCCCAGGCGGAGCTGATTGTGCTGGCGGNGCGGGACCAGCTCCCCGCGCTCTTGGAGCGTCCGGNNGGACAGGTAAAGGACATTTGGCTTCTGCCTATGGAGGAGGCGGAGCTGCGCTTCCGCTTCTCCCGGTGGCAGGAGACCTGCAAGCTGCGCCATGACGCCTGGCAGGCCGGCCACTATCTGGATGCCATGATGGACAACAGTCCCAACCTGATCTGGTTCAAGTCCCGGGACGGCATCCACGAAAAGGTGAATCAAAGCTTCTGCCGCACCGTCCGCAAGACGAAAGAGCAGGTGGAGGGCCAGGGCCACGCCTACATCTGGGACGTGGACGGGGAGGACCCCGCCTGCGTGACCTCGGACCTGGGCGTGATGGAGTCCAAACGCACCCAGGTGAGCGAGGAGCATATTCAGACCAGCGAGGGCGAGCGGATTCTCTCCACCTATAAATCCCCCCTGTACGATTGGGACGGCTCCGTTATGGGCACAGTGGGCGAGGCCATGGACGTGACTGAGGAGCGGACCTATGCCCAGAAAAACAGCGCCATGAACTGGCTTTTCACCACCATGGAGTGCGGCGTGCTGTGCCACACGGTGGACGGAAGCCGCATCATCAACATTAACCGGGCCGCCCTCCATATTCTGGGCTACCAGTCTCAGGAGGAAATGGAAGCGGCCGGGTTCGATATGGTAGCCCCCTCGGTTGTGAAGGAGGACCAGCCCAAGCTCCGCCAGTGCATCCAATCCCTCCGCCAGCTGAACGACTCCGCCGACGTGCAGTACCGGGTCCGCCACCCGGACGGCTCCATTATCCACGTTCTGGGCAACATTAAGATGATCGAGGAAAAGGGAGAGCTGTATTACCAGCGGTTCCTTCTGGACTTCACCGCCCAAAAGCTGCGGGAAGAGGCGGCGCAGCAGACAATGGACCGGAGAATCAAGTACCAGGAGCAGTTGTTCAAAGTCTTTTTCGCTTACCTTTCCGACAATACCGACGACATTTACCTGATGCTGAACGATTCGGCGGATCAGGTGGAATACATCAGCCCCAATGTGGAACGGGTGCTGGGCCTTTCCCCGGAGGAAATTCAGGGGGACCCCAGTCATTTCTCCCTGGGCCGCCACTTCATCAGCGAGGCCGTTACCCCGGAGATTCTGCGGAACATGCGGCCCGGCGAGGCCCTGGAGCCCAGAGAAACGGAGCGGGTCAACCAGAAGACCGGAGAGCGGCGGTGGTTTATTGAGAACATCTACTGCGTCTCCCTGCAAAACGAGAAGAGAATCCTCGCCTATATCTCCGACCGCACCAAGGAGCGGAAGGTTCAAGACACCCTCGCCCAGGCCCTGGATATGGCCCAGGTGGCTAACGAGGCAAAAAGCGCCTTCCTCAGCGGCGTCAGCCACGATATCCGCACGCCGATGAACGCGATTATGGGCTTTACCACCCTTCTGTGCAGTGAGGCGGACAACCCGGACCGGGTCCGGGAATACGCCCAGCGCATCGACGCCGCCAGCCAGCANCTGCTGGGCCTCATCAACAACGTGCTGGACCTGAACAATCTTGAGAGCGGCACCGCGGCGCTCAAGCCGGCGGAGCTGGATCTGGCGGACGTCATTGATGAGGTAAACACCATCATCCGGCCCCAGGCGCGGGCCAAGGATCAGGCCTTCCGCATCCAGGTCTCCGCCCTCGCCCACGAGCACCTCATTGGCGACCAGCCGCGGATTAAGCAGATTCTTATCAACATTCTCTCCAACGCCGTGAAGTACACCCAAAAGGGCGGAACCATCACCATGACGGTGACGGAGCTGCATCAGGCGGTGAAAAATTACAGCCGCATCCGCTTCACCATATCCGACAACGGCCAGGGTATGAGCGAGAGCTATCAAAAGGTGATTTTCGCCCCCTTTACCCGGGAACAGGACACGGGCACCAATCAGGTGCAGGGCAGCGGACTGGGCATGTCTGTTACCAAGAGCCTGGTGGATCTCATGGGCGGCTCTATTCAGGTGCAGAGCCAGCTTGGCAAGGGCAGCACCTTTACGGTGGAGCTGGAACTCCAGATACAGCAGCGGACGGCGGACCTGAAATTCTGGAAGGAGTGCGGCGTCTCCCGGATGCTGGTGGCAGACGGAAGCCCGGAGCTTTGCGGGACTATCCAGCGGGCCATGAAGCAGACCGATGTGGAAATCGACTGCGCCTCCAACGGCCCGGAAGCCCTGGCCTTGATGGATCAGGCTGCTGCCGGGAAGAAGCCCTACCACCTGATTCTTCTGGACTGGGATCTTTTCCCGCCCAAGTGGCCGGAGGTCAGCCGCCTTTCGCAGGAAATCCGGCGGCCCGGCGGGCCCCTCTTCCTCTTCACCGTCTCCGAGCAGGAAGAGGCCCAGAGGGAACTGCCCGGCGTCAGTGCCGGCCACTTCTTGAGCAAGCCCTTCTTCATGCGTAACTTCAAGGAGGCTGTCCGCCGCCTGACGGAGGAACGGGCCAAGCAGGCCGCGCCGTCTCTGGAACACGCCATGGACGGCAAGCGGATTATGGTGGTGGACGACATTGACGTAAACCGGATGATTCTGGCAAAGATTCTGTCCTCGATGGGCGCCGTCTGTGAGACGGCGGTAAACGGTCAGGAGGCCGTGGAAAAATTCCAGGCCTCGCCTCCCGGATTTTTCGACATGATTATGATGGACATCCAAATGCCCCTCATGAACGGCTACGACGCCACCAAGGCCATTCGCGCCGGCGACCATCCCTCCGCCAAGGACGTGGCCATCATCGCCATGACGGCCAATGCCTTTGTGGACGACGTGCGCAAGGCTCTGGCGGCGGGCATGGACGCCCACCTTGCCAAGCCCATNGTGGTCAACACNATGTTGTCTACCATGCAGGAGGTTTTGTCCAGCAAGAAAGACGCTTCATAAAAAACGGCCCGCNCTCAAAGGAGCGCGGGCCGTTTTATGTATAAAATTCTCAGCCCTTAAAAATTTTCGGCCTCCGGGATGGTGTGGTACATCTCACTGAGCAAGTCTTCCACGGCGAAAAAGCTTTCCAGCAGCTTCGGATTAAACATGCCGCACTGGCCGGTTGAAATCATCTCAACGACTTTCTCCCGGGAGTAGGAGGCGTTATAGACCCGCTTGCAGCTGAGGGCGTCGTACACATCCGCCAGAGACACCACCTGGGCCCAGGGGGAAATCTCCTCACCCTTCAAAGGATCCGG
>JAAVHG010000048.1 GCA_014799855.1 Oscillibacter sp. | reverse complement strand
GCCCAGGGGCTGAGCCTGCGCAACGCCGCCCTGCGGGTTTATGAGAACGATAAGAAGATTTACCAGGATTTCGGCGAGATGCTTTTTACGCACTTTGGCGTCAGCGGGCCTATGGTACTGTCCGCGTCCGCCCATATGCGGCATTTTGAGAAAAAGCGCTACCGCCTGTCCATTGATCTAAAGCCCGCTCTTGATGAAAAGACCTTGGACAAGCGGCTTCTGGCGGACTTTGCCAAGTACGCCAACCACGATTTCTGTAACGCCCTGCCGGATCTCCTTCCTCAGAAGATGATCCCTGTGGTGGTGGAGCGGTCCGGTATCCCTCCCGGCCAGAAGGTCCATGAAATTACCCGGGAACAGAGGCGGGGACTGCTGGAGCTGCTGAAGGCTTTTACCGTGGATATCGCGGGTCCCTGCCCGGTGACGGACGCCATTATCACCTCCGGCGGCGTGAAGGTGGGGGAGATTGACCCCAGGACTATGGAATCGAAGCTTGTAAAGGGATTGTACTTTGCAGGGGAGATTATTGACGTCGACGCCTATACCGGCGGCTTTAATTTACAGATCGCTTGGTCCACAGGCCGGGCGGCGGGCTTTGCGGCATCGTCAGAGTAGACGGCGCTTTGCAAATCCCGTTTTGGGCAGGATTTACTCTCTTTGTTGATTCTTTCTCCCCACCGAAACTGCCCTGCTGGATTCCGGCGGGTGCCCTGAATAATAAACATGTGGAGGTTTCCTATGAACAATCTTGTTCGCGTGGCTGTTGACGGCCCTTCCGGCGCGGGGAAAAGCACCCTGGCCCGGAGCCTCGCGGAAAAACTGGGCTATTTATATGTAGACACTGGGGCCATTTACCGGACTATCGGCTGTTACGTCTTTCGCCGGGGGCTGAACCCAAAAGACGGGGAGGCCGTAGCGGCAGCCCTGCCGGATATTAGGGTGGAGCTTGCCTATGGGGAGGACGGTCTCCAGCGGATGCGGCTGAACGGGGAGGATGTGACGGAGGCCATCCGCCTGCCGGAGATTTCCCTCTATGCCTCCGCTGTCTCCGCCCATCCCGCCGTCCGGGCCTTTTTGCTGGATATGCAGAGGGATTTTGCCCGGCGGAACAGCGTCATTATGGATGGCCGGGACATCGGCACCGTGGTGCTGCCGGAGGCGGAGGTGAAAATCTTCCTCACCGCCTCTCCGGAAGCCAGGGCCCGGCGGCGCTGCCGGGAGCTGGAGCTGCGGGGCACCCCGGAACCATTTGAGCAGGTGCTGAAAGAGATCGAGGAGCGGGATTGGAACGACACCCATCGGGCCGTTGCCCCTCTCCGGCAGGCGGAGGACGCGGTGCTTTTGGACACTACGGCCCTGAATTTTGAGGAGAGCCAAGCGGCGCTTCTGCGGATTATCCGGGAAAGAGGTGGGACATGAAGCCGCTGAACCGTTTTTTTGCCTTCGTCTATTATGTGGTGGGCTTTTTTGTGGGGATCATTCACCCTGTCACTATAGAGGGTATGGAGAAGCTGCCCAGAAGCGGCGCGCTGCTGTGCGCCAACCAGTCCAGCAACGGGGACCCCCTGCTGCTGGGACTGCGGCTTCCGGTCAATTACCGCCTCCACGTTATGGCGAAGGAGGAGCTTTTCCGCAATCCTGTATTGGGCTGGATTATCCGCAAGCTGGGGGCCTTTCCCGTCAGCCGGGGGGAAAATGATATNGCCACCGTCCGCACCGCCCTGCAGGTGATCAAGGACGGGGANAATCTGCTGATTTTTNTGGAGGGCACCGTTATCCGGAACGGCATCGGCTATGTGGACGGCCTGCCNGCCCACGCCAAGGCCGGCGCGGCCATGATNGGCGTCCGGTCCGGGGCCGCTCTGGTTCCGGTGTTTGTGGACGGCGAGAAGCGGCTGTTCCACCGGACCCGCATTATCTTCGGNGNNCCCTACGAGCCCCATTACACCGGCCGGAGGGGCACNTCCGAGGAGATGCAGAAGATTGCCGACGACCTTCTGGCGGCGGCCTACGCCCTGGGAGGNCAGGCGGTAGGGGGGAAGCCGCTGTGAAGGTGATTCTGGCGGAGAGCGCCGGGTTCTGCTACGGCGTGCGGCGGGCTGTGGAGCTGGCCGAAAAGACNGCGGAAACCGCTGCCGGNAGCTGCTGGATGCTGGGAGACNTGATCCACAACGCCCATGTGGTGGAGGACCTCCGCCGCCGGGGCGTCCGGCAGACGGAGGATTTGGACGAGCCCGCGCCGGGAGATACGGTGATTCTCCGNTCCCACGGGGAGCGGCGGGAGGCTGTGGAATACTTATCCGGCAGGGGAGTGCTGCTGGCGGACGCCACCTGTCCCAACGTGGCCCGCATCCGCCAGCTGGCGGCGGACGCCGGGGCGGANGGGAGAAAATTNCTCCTTATCGGGGAGCCGGACCACCCGGAGGTTCTGGGGGCGGCCAGCTGGTGCCGGGACTCCCTTGTCCTATCCGGGCCGGAAGCGGTGCGGTCCTGGCTGGAGGAAGCGCCGGAAAACCGGGAAATTCCCCTGACGGTGGCNTCTCAGACCACCTGTATTCGTGAACTTTTTGAAACTTCTTGGAAAATCATAAAAAAAGAGTGTACAAACGTAAAAATTTTTGATACAATATGCAATGCTACGCGTAAACGCCAGACGGAAGCGGCCNCCATCGCCGCCGAAGTGGACGTGATGGTGGTGGCGGGCGACCGAAAGAGCGCCAACACAAAGCATCTGGCGGAGATCTGCCGGCAGCGCTGTNCCCGGGTCATTCAGATTCAGCATGGGGACGAGCTGTCGCCGGAGNTNTTCCAAGGATGCCGGAGGGCGGGCCTGACGGCCGGCGCTTCCACTCCCGCGTGCATTATTAAGGAGGTATATGCAACNATGAGTGAAGAAATCAAAGCGGCCGAGAGCAAAGAGGAATCCTTTGAGGAACTGCTGAACCAGTCCTTCAAAACTTTGAATAATGGAGAGAAGGTAACCGGCATTGTAACGGCGATTACGCCGACGGAAGTCCAGGTTGACGTGGGNGCCAAGCAGGCGGCCTACATCAAGTTCAGNGAGCTCAGCGACGATCCCAACGCCAAGCCNGAGGATATTGTGAAGGTGGGCGACGAGATCGAAACCTACATCGTCCGCGTCAACGACGTGGAGGGCTACGCGGAGCTCTCCAAGAAGCGTCTGGACGCCGTGAAGGTGTGGGAGGACATTGAGACCGCCGTAGAGGCGAAGACCGTGATGGAGGGCGTTGTCACCGAGGAGAACAAGGGCGGCATCGTGGTGTCCGTCAAGGGCGTNCGGGTGTTCGTGCCCGCNTCCCAGAGCGGCCAGCCCCGTGGCGCCGACCTCTCCGCTATGGTGAAGCAGAAGGTTCAGCTGCGCATCACNGAGGTGAACCGCGCCCGCCGCCGCGTGGTGGGCTCCATCCGCTCCGTCAGCGACGAGGCCCGCCGGGCCGCCCAGGAGGCGGTTTGGGCCAACATTGAGGAGGGCAAGCGCTATACCGGAACCGTCAAGTCCATGACCAGCTACGGCGTGTTTGTGGACATCGGCGGCGTGGACGGTATGGTACATATCTCNGAGCTCAGCTGGAGCCGGATTAANACTCCCTCCGAGATCTGCAAGGTGGGCGACACCCTGGAGGTTTACGTTATNTCCTTTGACGCCGAGAAGCGGAAGATCTCCCTGGGCGTCAAGGACCACAACGTGGACCCCTGGCAGGTGTTTATGGACAAGTACGCCGTGGGCGANGTGGCCTCCGTGCGGGTGGTGAAGCTGATGACCTTCGGNGCGTTCGCCGAGGTGGTTCCCGGCGTGGANGGCCTGATCCACATCTCCCAGATCGCCGACCGCCGCATCGACAAGCCGGAGGACGTGCTGTCCGAGGGCCAGACTGTGGACGCCAAGATCACCGCCATCGACGAGGAGAAGAAGAAGATCTCCCTGTCCATCCGCGCGCTGCTGACCGCTTCCGGCGAGGATGTTTCCGGGGAAGAGGACGCTCCNGAGGAGGAGTAAGCNGNTTTCNCNAAAAGGCAGGCCAATTNCTGGCCTGCCTTTTTCCAAAATTTCTTGTGATTTTTTTCACGTTTCCGTTGCAATCCGGCCAGGGTCATGGTACAATGACCCAAAAGCGGTCATGGCGTTGAAGTTCACNGATATGCCGCGGGGCGGTTTTGCCGGCGGCATGGAAGCATGACCATATGACCAGGACGTCATACAATAGGATATAGGAGGAAACCACATGAGCTACCAGGAACAGTACAAGCAGAAGCTGACCTCTCCCCAGGAGGCCGTGAAGGTGGTCAAATCCGGCGACTGGCTGGATTACGGGTGGACCGTCTGCTCTCCCAACGCTTTGGACAAGGCGCTGGCGGAACGGATGGGCCAGCTGACCGACGTGAACATCCGGGGCGGCATCCTCACCCGCCGGCCCGCCATTTTCGATATTCCCGACCCCGCCGGCCACTTNGCCTGGAACTCCTGGCACATGAGCGGCATCGAGCGGAAGGCCATCAGCGAGGGCTTNGCCTTCTATATCCCCCTGCGCTATTCCGAGCTTCCCGGCTATTACCGNAACTGCATCAAGGAGCTGGACGTGGCTATGTTCCAGGTGGCNCCCATGGACGAGCACGGCTACTTCAACTTCGGCCCCGGCGGATCTCACCTGAAGGCCGTGTGCGAGTGCGCCAAGACCATCATNGTGGAGGTCAACAAGAATATGCCNGTNTGCCTGGGCGGCTTTGAAAACTGGGTCCACATTGACGACGTNGCCATGATCGTGGAAGGGGAGAATCCCCCNATGGAGACCCTGGGCGGCGGCGGAGAGCCCTCCGAGGTGGATCTGGCGGTGGCCAATCTGGTGGTGCCGGAGATTCCCGACGGCGCGTGCCTGCAGCTGGGCATCGGCTCCATGCCCAACACCATCGGCAAGATGGTGGCGGAATCCGATTTGAAGGATCTGGGCGTGCACACGGAGATGTATGTGGACGCCTTTGTGGANATGTCCCTGGCGGGCCGCATCACCGGCCTGAAAAAGCCCTTNGACCGGGGCCGCCAGACCTACGCCTTCGCCGCCGGAACCCAGAAGCTCTACGATTTCCTCAACAACAATCCCCAGTGCATGGCGGCTCCNGTGGGCTATGTCAACGATATCGCNCGGGTCAGCCAGATTGACAACTTTATCTCCATCAACGGNGCGGTGGACATCGANCTCTTCGGCCAGGTGTCCTCCGAGTCCTCCGGCACCCGCCATATCTCCGGNGCCGGCGGCCANCAGGACTTCGTCATGGGCGCGTATCTGGCCAAGGGCGGNAAGAGCTTCATCTGCTGCTCCTCCTCCTTNATGGACAAGAAGAGCGGCCAGCTGAAATCCCGCATCCGGCCCACTCTGGTGGAGGGCTCCGTAGTCACGGCCACCCGCACCAACCTTCATTGGATNGTGACGGAGTACGGCAAGTTCAACGTGAAAGGCAAGTCCACCTGGGAGCGGGCGGAGGGCCTGATCTCCATCGCCCATCCCCAGTTCCGGGAGGAGCTTATCGCCGAGGCGGAGAAAATGCACATCTGGCGCAGGTCCAGCAAGCGCTGAGAGGAGAAANCCATCCGGGGGACGGCTTCCGCCGTCCCCCTTTTCCTATAGTCCGCTGNGAATTTCCCCGCTTTTTTCAAATTCTCTTGTAAAATGGAGGAAATCCCGGTATAATTGGCATAGAAATAACATGGACACAGGCGCGGCAGGCGGAAACGCCGGAAAAGCGCCGCCGGAGGCCATATAAGGAGAGATTGCATGTTTTCCTTTCTGAAAAAAGCCAAACAAAAGCGCCGGCCCCGCTGCGCCGCCCTGGTGCCGGCCGCCGGACTGTCCAGCCGCATGGGCGGAGAAAATAAGCTGCTGCTGCCTCTGGACGGCGTTCCGGTGCTGGTCCGGACCCTGACGGCCCTCCAGCGGGCGGAGACGGTGGACGAGATCGTNGTGGCCGTCCGGGAGGAGGATCTGGTGGAAATCTCCCAGCTGTGCAAAACCTATGGCATTGACAAATGCACAAAAGTAGTCCGGGGCGGGGANACCAGGGCCCATTCCGTGCTGCTGGCGGCTATGGAGGTATCCTCCAAGACCCAGCTGCTGGCGGTCCACGACGGGGCCCGCCCGCTGGCGGAGCCGGAGCTCATCGACGCGGCGGTTCTGGCGGCGGCCAAAACGGGGGCGGCGGCCCTGGCGGTANCGGTGAAGGACACCGTAAAGGCCGTCCGGCAGGACGGCAGCGTGGCGGAAACCTATGACCGGGAGACGCTGCGGGCGGTNCAGACTCCCCAGGTCTTTGAGGCCAGCCTTCTGAAAGCGGCGCTGCAATCGGCGGTAGANGGGGAGATCCCCATCACCGACGACTGCGCCGCNGTGGAGCGTCTGGGAAAGCTGGTGTATCTGGTGGAGGGCAGCGAGGAGAATTTGAAAATCACCACCCCCACGGACATGATTTTGGCGGAGGCGCTGCTGCGCGCCAGGGAGGAACGGCCATGACNAATCTGCGCGTTGGCTGCGGCTATGACGTTCACCGCCTGGTCCCCGGGCGGCGGCTGNTTCTGGGCGGTGTGGAAATTCCCTGGGAGAAGGGTCTTTTGGGCCACTCCGACGCCGACGTTCTCACCCACGCCCTGATGGACGCTCTGGCCGGGGCCTCCCGGCTGGGGGACATCGGCCATNTGTTTCCCGACACGGACCCGGCCTATGAGGGNGCCTCCAGCCTGGACCTTCTCCGGGAGGTGGGCCGGCTTTTCCGGGAAAAGGGCTATGAGCTGGTGAACGCCGACGTGGTTCTCCTGGCACAGGCCCCGAAAATCGCCCCGTACCGGGGGGCCATGGAGGAGGCCTTGGCCCAGGCCCTGGCTGTGGAGCCGGAGCGGATTCTNGTGAAGGCCACCACCGAGGAGGGCCTTGGCTTTACGGGAGACGGCTCCGGCATGGCGGCNCACGCNGTGGCGCTGCTGGAAAAAATCGGATAAGCNGANAAAAACACCGGGGCGGAATCCGTCCCGGTGTTTGATATATTCCACTTTTNNGGGAATATAATCTCCTTATTTCCGCTGTCCCGCCGCCANATCATAGCTGACGGCCACCANNGCCTCCANCTCCTCCATGGGGACGGAGCCGTCNAAAAGGACGGTCAGCCAATGCTCCTTGTTCATATGATAGCCGGGGAGGTATCGCCGCCCGTCCAGCAGGGAGCCCTGGAGCTTGGGATCGCACTTCAAATCCACAATATCCACCGCGCCGCCGCCGGAAAGGCCCAGCCTCTCCCGCGGCGTGCTGGGCATAAAAACGGCGAACCACTTCCGGTTGTCCGTCCTGCGGAAGGCCGCGTAGTCCGGATTGCGCTTCCAGAGAAACTCCGGCGANGCGCCGTAATGGTTTTCGATGTCAGCCGCCAAAGCGGCGGCCTGCGGCTGGACTGCGGACATGGCGTTTCCCTCTTTTTTGCAAAAATTTACCGCTATTTTCCGAAAAAGGCGNTTTNCTGCCCATATCATACCATAGGAGGAAAGGGCTGTAAAGGCCGTCCTTGTTCGCACCGGGAAACCTCCCCGCCATAACATGGATAGAGAGGAGGAGTATCTTTGGATCACTATTTGATTATCGCCCGATCCGTCACCTACGCCCAGCGGATGCAGCGGGCCTTGACAGGGAAGGGCCTCCGCTGCCAGATCTTCCGGGCTCCCCGGGAGCTGACGGAGCTGGGCTGCGCCTACGCCGTGCGGATCAGNGTGTCCGACCTGATTCCCGCGCTGACTGTGCTTCACAGGGAGTCCCTGAACCCTGTTCAGATATTTTTATACCANAAGGGCCTGTATCAGGAGGTGCGGATATGATCTACCTGGACAGCGCCGCCACCACATTTCAAAAGCCCTCNGCCGTGGAGGAGGCCGTGGGGGACGCCCTGCGGACCATGAGCTCCCCCGGCCGGGGCGGCTATCCGGAGGCCATGCGGGCCGCCGANGCCGCCTTCGACTGCCGCGGCNCCCTGGCGGAGCTNTACGGCATGGACAATCCGGAGCGGGTGGTTTTCACNCAGAACGCCACCCACGCGTTGAATATNGCCATCAANAGCCTGGTNCCNCCNGGCGGGCGGGCGGTGATCTCCGGGTATGAGCATAACGCNGTCACCCGGCCCCTGGCGGCNCTGAACGCCCAGGTTTTTCCCGCCAAAAGCCCCCTTTTCCGGCCGGAGGCGGCNATCGAGGCCTTCGACCGCCTGATTGACGGCGGCGTGAACGCGGTCGTCTGNACCCACGTCTCCAACGTTTTCGGCTATATCCAGCCGGTGGAGGCGGTGGCTGGCATCTGCCGGAGCCGGGGCGTNCCCNTGATCATCGACGCCTCCCAGTCGGCGGGAGTGCTGCCGCTGAATCTCACCGCCCTGGGGGCGGCTTTCATCGCCATGCCCGGNCACAAGGGGCTCTACGGCCCCCAGGGCACCGGCGTGCTNCTGTGCGGGGAGGGGGTCCCCGTCAAAACGCTTTTGGAGGGGGGCACCGGAAGNCTCTCCATGCAGCCGGAGATGCCGGANTTCCTGCCGGACCGGCTGGAGGCNGGCACCCANAACATGCCGGGCATTGCCGGACTTCTGGCGGGCGTCCGGTATGTGAGGGAACGGGGCCTGGCCAATATCTGCCAGCATGAGCGGCGGCTCTGCCAGATGGCGGCGGAGGAGCTGCGCCGCCTCCCCGGACTGACGGTCTACTCCCTGCCGGATCTCCATGCCCAGACGGGAGTGCTGTCCCTCACCGCCAGCGGCCTTCCGGCGGAGGACCTGGGATCGGCCCTGGCGGAACGGGGAATNGCGGTCCGGGCGGGCCTCCACTGCGCCCCGCTGGCCCACCAGACCGCCGGAACCCAGGAAACCGGCACCGTGCGGCTGAGCTTTTCCGACTTCAACACCCCCCGGGAGGTGGAACAGCTCTTGTCCGTTATGGGGGATCTGATCCGCTGATCGGGGAAGAAGCGCCGGGNGGAGAAGNCCCTTTGACGTTTTTTGTGTAAATTTCCCAGGTTTTTTCTGAACAGTCCGTGAATTTTTACCCGGTTTACCTTGCAATCCCACGCCATATTTTATATAATTAGGATATTCATGGCCTGATTTTCTCCGGGCGGGAGGGCGGGAAGCCCCGCCCTCTCCGGGGGATGGGTCCATCCGAAAGGGATGAGTTGTAGACATGCGGTTGAATTTCGCGGAACTGCCAGCCTTTGCCGGCCGATACCTGATGACGCTCCAGATCTCGGATCTGCTGGACATTGTCATCATGGCTTTTTTGCTCTATAAGGTGCTGACTCTGGTGCAGAGTACCAAGGCGGCCAGTCTTCTGAAGGGCCTGCTGGTCTTCTTCACGCTGCTGGCCCTGTCCTCCTTCTTTAAGCTGAACGGCATCAGCTATCTGATGAACCGGATGGTGGAAATGGGGGTCCTAGCCCTGATTATCCTCTTTCAGCCGGAGATCCGGCGGATTCTGGAGCAGATGGGCAGCCGGAGAATCATGGCCTTTTTCAGCCACAGCGAGGCGGGCAGCATCCTGGAGCAGGCCATCAGCCAGACGGTGCTGGCCTGCGCGGAAATGTCCGCCTCCCGCACCGGGGCGCTGATTGTCTTTGAACGGGAGATAGTGCTGGACGACATGGTCCGCAGCGGCACGGTGCTGGACGCCGCCGTTTCCAGCGAGCTGCTGAAAAACATCTTCTTTGTCAAGGCTCCTATGCACGACGGCGCGGTGATCGTCCGCCACGGGCGGGTGCTGGGGGCCGGCTGTATGCTGCCGCTCAGCAAAAACGTGAACCTCAGCCGGGACCTGGGTATGCGCCACCGGGCCGGCATCGGCATGAGCGAAAACTCCGACGCGGTGGTGGTCATCGTCTCGGAGGAGACCGGCTCTATCTCCGTGGCCACCGGAGGAATGCTGAAACGGCATTTGAAATCGGAGACGTTGGAAAATCTGCTTCGCAATGAGCTTCTTCCCCAGGAGGAGGACGCGGCGGACAAGCCGCAGCTGGGCATTCTGCGGTTCCTGCGGGCCGGAAGGAGCGGAGGTGACGACGATGGAGAATAAGAAGCTGACTATGCGCCGGGTGCTGTACCTGCTGCTGGCGCTGCTGGTTGCGGTGTTCATCTGGTACTATGTGGACGAGATCAACAGCGTTCAGGTGGAGCAGGAGATTCTGGTGGAAAACATCAGCTACAGCGGACAGAACACGGTCCTGTCGGACCGGGGGCTGATGCTGCTGGAGGAGGGGACCGACCAGACCATCCCCCTCACCATCCAGGGAGGCCGGCGGGCCGTCTCCTGGCTTGACCCCGACAGCGTCCGGGCCTTTGTGGACCTCTCCGGCATCACCACGCCAGGGGAACAGCAGGTGAATTTCATCCTGAGCAACAATGTGGACGGCACCAGCGGCATTTCCGTAACCAGCCGCCCCTCCAGGATAACGGTGAACATCGGCGAGCTTTANAAGAAAACCATTGAGGTNAAGTGCGAGCTGGTGGGGAATGTGGCCGAGGGCTANACCGCCGGACAACTGCAGCTGTCCCACACCGCCATTGACGTGTGGGGCCAGGAGAGCGAGGTCGCGCCTGTCAGCTACGCCAAGGTGACGCTGGATATCGGCAACGCCCAGGCCAGCGTGTCGGAGAATCTGGCGGTTCAGTTCTATGACGANAACAACCAGCTTTTGGATAAAACCGGCATCCGCACCACNGTGGAGCAAATCCAGGCCAATCTTCCGGTATACGTCACCAAGACGCTGCGGCTGACGGTGAACTTTATCGACGCCCCCGGCATCCGCGAATCCAGCATCCGCCCGGAGATCCGGCCCGAATTCATCACCGTCTCCGGCCCGGCGGAGCTTCTGCGGGACCGGGAGACCATCGAGCTGGGNGACTTTGAGCTGCTCTCCATGAACGAGGGCGTCAGCGCCCACACCTTTAANATNACGGTTCCGGCGGGCTGCACCAATCTCAGCGGCGTTACCACCGCAACCCTTCGGGTCAGCTTTGTGGATATGATGGCAAGCCGGATCGTCACCGGAAATATCCGCTATGANAATCTCCCGGAGGGCCGCACGGTGGATCTGCTGACGGAGCAGGTCACGGTCTCCATCTTCGGCACNGTGCGGGACGTCAGCGCCGTGACAGGGGACAACATGGTCCTGGTGGNGGATCTCTCGGATTTCAGCTCCGCCCTGGGCAGTTACACGGTTCCGGTCAGAGTGGAATTTGAAACCGGCGGCGATNTGGGCGTCGAGGGCTCCTACCAGGTGCAGCTGACCATCCGGGAGGCTGGAGACGGGCCGGAGAACACCCCCGCCGTCCAGGAGGACGGGCAGTCTCAAAATCAGGATACAGGAGCGGCGACATGACACAGATTGCTACCGTAGAACGGATTATTGACCAGAGCCACGCGGAGATCTCCGTGCCCCGGAAGACCGCCTGCGGCCACGACTGCGAGGAGTGCGCCGGCTGCGGCGTCACCGGGGCGGCGGTCCGGACCCGCGCCCTGAACCCCATCGGCGCAAAGCCGGGGGAGAAGGTGGTGGTGGAGAGCGACACGGGCAANATGATGCGGATCATCCTTTTGGTCTATCTCACNCCNATGGTCCTCTTTATGGCGGGGTATTTCCTCACCTGGTTCCTGGGCAGCGACGCCCTGCGGTACGGCATTGCCGCCCTGGGCTTCGCNGCCGGCGTGGCGGCCGCCATGGCGTATGACCGCCGCCTCCGGGCCAGAGGGGGACTGTCCTTCCGGATTGTCCGGCTCTTCTANCCATGTTCGGCTATGTACTGCCGCCCTTGAACGCCCTTCCGGCGGAGGAGGGGGAGCGGTTCCGGCGGGCCTACTGCGGGCTTTGCCACACTCTGGGAAAGCGGTACGGTCCCGCCGCCNGGTTTATTCTCAATTANGATTTCACCTTTTTGGCNATTCTNCTCTCGGAGCCGGAGGAGGGAGCCTTAGGCCAGTCCAGGTGNCTGGCCAGCCCCTTCAAGCGGCGGGAGTATGACGAGACCACGCCGGCCCTGACCCTCGCGGCGGATGAGAGCGTGATTCTGGCCTACTGGCAGTCCCGGGACGGGGCGGCGGACAGCGGACCCCTGAAAAGCCTCCGATACCGGGGGGCGGCGGGGCTGCTGGCCCCCGCTTACCGGAGGGCGGCGGAGGCCCGGCCCGCCTTTGACGAGAGCACCCGGCGGAATCTCCACCGCCTGGGGGAGCTGGAGGCGGAGCGGTGTCCCTCCCTGGACCTTCCGGCGGACGCGTTCGCCTCCCTTTTGGCGGGCGCGGCGGGGGAGATAACGGACCCCACCGGCCGGAGGGTTTTGGAGCAGCTCCTCTATCACCTGGGCCGCTGGGTCTATCTGGTGGACGCGGCGGACGACCTGAAAGAGGACGCCGCCTCCGGGAACTATAACCCTGTGGCCCTGCGGTTTGGACTGACGGACGGCCGCTGGACGCCGGAGGCCCGGCGGGAGTTCGCCGCCACTCTGGACCACTCCATCCACATGATGGCCACCGCCTTTGAGCTGTGGGATTTCGGCGTTTGGACGCCTTTGCTGGAAAGCACCCTGTACACCGGCCTTTTTCAGGTGGGCCGCGCCGTGTTGGACGGCACGTTCCGCAAAAGGGCTGAGATAAAGAAACAGAAGAATGACGAGGAAGCCACATGAATGATCCCTATCAGATCTTGGGCGTGCCCGAGACCGCTACAGACGAGGAAATCAAAAAAGCCTACCGGGATCTGGCCCGGAAATACCATCCGGACAACTACCACGACAACCCCCTGGCGGACCTTGCCCAGGAGCGGATGAAGGAGATCAACGCCGCCTATGAGCAGATCACCAAGGAGCGGTCCGGCGGCGGAGGGCAGCCCGGGGGCTATGGAAGCCCTTACGGCGGCCAGAGCTACCAGCGGCAGTATTACGGCCAGGCCTCCGTGTTTCAGCAGATCCGGGCCTCCATCCAATCCGGGAATCTCAGCCGGGCGGAGGAGCTGCTGGCCGGCTGCGGCGACCACAACGCCGAGTGGAATTTTCTCAAGGGGGCCCTGTGTTACCGCCGGGGCTGGATGGACGAGGCCAAGCGGTATTACGAGACCGCTTTTCAGATGGACCCTGCCAATTTGGAGTACCGGCAGGCCCTGCAATATATGGAGCGGGGGACCCGGAGCGCCTATCAGCCCGGCGGCGGGCCCTTCGGCACGGAGCTTTGCGCCGGCAGCGACCTGTGCTGGCGGATGTGCTGCGCTTATATGATGTGCAACAGCTGCGGCTATGGCATCTGCTTTATTTAGGAACTTTTCCCCTAAGGCCAAACGCGTGTTTTTCCGGCAGATTTGTCTTATGTGAACGGGCCTGGGGATAAAATATATAGAGAAATCCGTTGATTTCAAATAGGGAGGCAAGTGGTTTGATTAAAAGTATGACCGGCTATGGCCGGGCACGGCAGGAGCTCCACAAGCGGGACATCACCGTGGAGGTCCGGTCCGTCAACAACCGGTATCTGGACTGCAATGTGAAGCTCCCCCGCATGTACGTGTTCGCCGAGGACGCTATCAAGCAGACCGTACAGCGGACGGTTTCCCGGGGAAAGGTGGACGTGTTTGTCACCGTGGACGCCACGGCGGCGGACACTGTCCAGGTGGCCGTCAACCAGGAGCTGGCGGCCCAGTATGCCGCCGCCCTGCGGGAACTGGGAAAGCTCTGCAACGGAAAAACGGAGATTCTGCCAAGGGATCTGGCCCGTTTCCCGGATGTGCTCACCGTTACCAAGGCGGACGAGGATCTGGAGACCGTCAGCGGCGACCTCTGCGCCGTTTTAGAGGAGGCCCTGGCCGCCCACGGCCAGATGCGCGCCGTGGAGGGGCAGAAGCTGGCGGAGGATATCGCCAACCGGCTGGATCAGATTGAACGCTACACCGCCCAGGTGGAGGAGCGGTCCCCGGAAACCGTGGCGGAGTACCGCCGGAAGCTGACGGAGCGGATGGAGGAGGTCTTGCAGAGCGCCTCCATCGACCCCCAGCGGATTTTGACGGAGGCCGCCATTTACGCCGACAAGGTGGCCGTGGACGAGGAGACCGTGCGTCTGCGGAGCCATGTGGCCCAGCTGCGGCAGATGCTGCAATCCGACGAGCCCATGGGCCGGAAGATGGATTTCCTCATTCAGGAAGTCAACCGGGAGTCCAACACCATCGGCTCCAAGTGTCAGGACGTGTCCATCGCCCAGGTGGTGGTGGGCTTGAAGGCCGAGGTGGAGAAGATGCGGGAACAGGTGCAGAACGTGGAGTAAGATGAAGCTGATTAACATTGGATTTGGGAATCTGGTGTCGGAGGACCGGCTTGTGGCCCTGGTCAGCCCCGATTCCGCCCCCATCAAGCGGATGATCCAGGAGAGCCGGGAGCGGGGTATGCTGATCGACGCCACATACGGCCGGAAAACCGCCTCCGTATTCATAATGGACAGCGACCATGTGGTGCTGTCGGCCCTGCCGCCGGAACGGTTCGGCGGCGAAACGGACGAAGGGAGGGAAAACCCATGACCAAAGGCAAAACCTTTATTATCTCCGGCCCCTCCGGGGTGGGAAAAAGCACCGTGCTTCACGCCCTGCTGGAGCGGCGGAAGGAGCTCTATTTCTCCGTCTCCGCCACCACCCGGCCCCGCCGGGCAGGGGAGGAGGACGGAGTCCACTACCATTTCCTGGATGTGGATACCTTCCGGGAATGGATTGCCAAGGATGAGTTTCTCGAGTACGCGGAGTACGTGGGCAACTTCTATGGCACTCCCAAGCGCTTTGTGGACGAGGCCATGGACCAGGGCCGGGACGTGATTCTGGACATTGAGGTCCAGGGGGCCAACCAGGTCACCGGAAAGCGGCCGGAGACCGTCACCATTTTTATCGCACCTCCCAGCTGGACGGAGCTGGAGCGCCGCTTGACGGAGCGGGGCACCGACAGCGCGGAAAAAATCCAAAAGCGGCTCCTCCGGGCCAAGGTGGAGTTCCAGACCGCCCACACCTACGACTACTTCGTCATCAACGACACGGTGGAAAACGCCGTGGGCGAGCTGGAGGCCATTTTGACGGCGGAGCACTGCAAGCCCCAGGAACGCATGGAGATTATCAACGGAAACAACTAAACGGCCCGGCGGATCGCTGGCGCGGGGAGTCCGGAAATTTGATCCTTCGACGAAACCCGGCAGAATCCGCGGCCGAAATTTGGCAGAATGGATGTGTTGAACAATGATGCTTTATCCCGCNATGAACAAATTAAGCAGCTATGTACCGAACCGCTATATGCTGGTCAATGTGGTGGCCCGCCGGGCCAGGCAGATTGCCGACGCCGCCGAGGAGGCCGGCGAGCCGCTGGTGGAAAAGCCNGTGACCATCGCCATTAACGAGGTAGCGGAAGGCAGGCTGGACACGGTTCGGGAGAATCAGGAGTAAGCCGTTTCGGAGAGGGAGGCCGCCATGGAGACCGCGGAAATCGTAAAAGTGGCGGTCAGCGCCGTACCTTACGCCATCGACAAGCCCTATGACTATCTGNTTCCGGCNCCCTTGATGGAGAGCGCCGTACCCGGCGTGCGGGTNACCATCCCCTTCGGCCGGGGAAACCGGGTGACGGAGGGAATCGTCCTNAC
The DNA here is from genome assembly GCA_014799855.1 of Oscillibacter sp. Classification (GTDB taxonomy): domain Bacteria; phylum Bacillota; class Clostridia; order Oscillospirales; family Oscillospiraceae; genus Oscillibacter. The sequence goes on along the minus strand of JAAVHG010000048.1, from coordinate 11,549 downwards.
CCGGACCTCCGGCGAGAANACGCCCAGGCTGAAACCCCTGGCCTCGGTGCTGGACCGGGAACCGGTGCTGGACCGGGCGGACATTGAGCTGGCTTTATGGATGCGCCAGCGGTATTTCTGCACNCTGTTTGAGGCGGTGAAGGCCATTCTTCCGGCGGGGCTGTGGTATCAGNTGCGGCAGGTCTGGCGGCTCCGGGACCCGGAGATGGACCGGNTGACGGCGGACAGCGCCGCCGCCTCCGTGAAGCAGTCCCTTCCGGTGCTGGACGCGNTGTACGCCAGCGGNGGACGGGCGGATTTGGAGTCTCTGACCGCCCTCTGTGGAGANCGGACGGAGGAGATCCTCCGAAAGCTCCAGGCCGCCGGACTGGTGGTACAGGAAACCGCCGCAAAGCGGAAAATCGCCGACAAAACCCGCCGGATGGTGGAGCTGGCCGTTACGGCGGAGGACGCTTTNGCGCTCACGGAGCCNAANCGCCGCAGAGCCCCGGCCAGATATGAGGTGGTNCGGCTGCTGGCCTCGGCGGGGAAAAGCTCCGCCGCCGANGTGCGCTATTTCACCGGAGCNTCCGCCCAGGTGTTGACAGCCATGGAAAAAAGCGGCNTNATNCGCTTCTCNCAGGANGAAGAGCTTCGCCTCGCCGNCTTGGAGGANGTGGAACCGGGNCCTCCGATCCAGCTCAACGNAGAGCAGCAGANGGCCTTNTCGGANATTCTNTCCCTGACGGAGACNCCNCGGGCGGAGGCNGTCCTCCTGCACGGCGTCACCGGCAGCGGAAAAACCCAGGTTTATTTGCGGCTGGTGCGGGAAATTCTATCCCAGGGGAAGACCGCCATGGTGCTGGTNCCGGANATTGTGCTGACGCCCCAGATGATGCGGAAATTNTCCTCCTATTTCGGGGACCGGGCGGCTATGTTCCACAGCGGCCTCCGGCTGACGGAGCGCTACGANCAGTGGAAGCGTGTCCGCCGGGGAGAGGTCCAGGTGGTTCTGGGCACCCGCTCCGCGATTTTCGCCCCTCTGCGGAATCTGGGCCTCATCATTTTGGATGAGGAGCAGGAGGGCAGCTATCAATCGGAAAANCCGCCCCGGTATCACACCCGGGACGTAGCAAAATATCTCTGCGGCCGGGATAAGGCCGTTTTGGTTCTGGGGTCCGCCACCCCGTCTGTGGAAACCGCCTGGGCGGCGGAGGAGGGGCAGTATCACAANGCNATCCTCCGGCAGCGGTACAACGACAAAAGCCTTCCCAAGGTCNTNATTGCCGACTTGAAAAANGAGCTTCAAGCGGGGAACTCCGGCCTGATCGGCCAGGAGCTCCGGCGGGAGCTGGAACGCAATCTGGACCGGGGAGAGCAAAGCATNCTCTTTTTGAACCGCCGGGGCAACAGCCGCTGCATTCTCTGCGGCGAGTGCGGCTANGTGCCGGAGTGCCCCCGGTGCAGCGTGGCGATGACNTATCATTCCGCCAACAACCGCCTGATGTGCCACTANTGNGGCCACTCGGAACGAACNCAGGAGGAGTGCCCCCAGTGCGGCGGGCTGATGAAGCGGGTGGGCGCCGGAACCCAGAAGGTGGAGGAGGAGCTGCGGGACCTGTTTCCCGAAACGCCCATACTNCGNATGGACGCCGACACNGCCGCCGACGGCCATCAGCGGATTCTCCGCCAGTTTGAGGAGGACCGCATACCNATTCTTTTGGGCACCCAGATGGTGGCCAAGGGACTGGATTTTGNNAATGTCACCNTGGTGGGGGTGCTGGCGGCGGATCTCTCCCTGTATGTGGACAATTACCGTTCCGCCGAGCGGACCTTCAGCCTGCTGACCCAGGTGGTGGGCCGNGCGGGCCGGGGAAGCNGGGAGGGCCGGGCGGTGATCCAGACCTATACCCCGGAGCATGACGTGATCCAGTCCGCCGCAAAACAGGACTACCGGGGCTTTTACNAAAGCGAAATCCGAATGCGCCGCCTCCGGCGGTATCCGCCTTTCGCGGACCTCTTCACCTTTACNGTCACCGGANTGGAGGAGGGGTGCGTGCTTCGGGCGGCGGCNGGGGTCCGGGACCGTCTGCGCGTCCTCTGCGCCCAGCCGGACATGGCGGCCAGCCAGCCGGAGGTNNTGGGACCGGCTCCCGCTCCGGTGCTGAAAGTGAACAACCAATACCGCTACCGGCTGCTGCTGGTGGGCCGGAACGACCGGGCNACACGGGACCGGATCAGCTGTCTGCTAAAAGAATTTGCCAATAACCGCGCCAACCGCGGCCTCAATATGTTTGTGGATTGTAATACATTAGAGTGAAGAAGGTCTAAAGAAATGGCATTGAGAAAGATTGTAGAACAGGGTGAGGAGTGCCTGACCAAGGTNTGCCGCCCGGTGACCGCCTTTAACGGCCGNCTGCACCAGCTGCTGGACGATATGGCGGACACCCTGGAGGANGCCGGCGGAGCGGGCCTNGCGGCCCCCCAGGTGGGGGTGCTCCGGCGGGTATGNCTGGTNCTGGANGAGGAGAACGAGGAGTATTTGGAGATCATCAACCCGGAGATTCTCTCCCAGTNCGGGGAGCAGACGGGGCTGGAGGGCTGCCTCAGCGTCCCCGGCAAGTGGGGGCTGGTGACCCGCCCCGCCAAGGTCCGCATCCGGGCCCAGGATCGATACGGAGACTGGTTNGANATGGAGCGGGAGGGCCTGACGGCCCGGTGCTTCTGCCACGANATNGANCATCTGGACGGCCATATGTACGTGGAGCACATCGACCGCTTCCTCACCGACGAGGAGGTTCAGAAGTATCTGGAAGAGGAGGAAGGGGCGTAAAACCATGCGGATTTTATTCATGGGCACGCCGGAATTTGCCGTGGCNTCCCTGCGCCGTCTGGTGGCGGAGGGCCATTCGATCTGCGGCGTATTNACCCAGCCGGACAAACCAAAAAACCGCGGACATAAGCTTGCCTTCTCACCTGTAAAGGAGTATGCCCTGTCNGAAAACCTCTCTGTGTACCAGCCTTTGAGGNTGCGGGACGGGGNGGCGCTGGAGCTGGTAAAGGACCTCGCGCCGGACCTGATNGTGGTGGCGGCNTANGGGANGCTCCTGCCGGAGGAGATTTTANCGGTTCCGCCTCANGGTTCCATCAACGTCCATTCGTCNCTGCTGCCCAAGTACCGGGGCGCGGCCCCCATNAACTGGGCCATTCTGGAAGGGGAGGAGGAAACCGGCGTTTCCATCATGTANATGGCGAAGGAGCTGGANGCCGGGGATGTCATTTTNCAGAAATCCACTCCCATCGGCCCTATGGAGGACGCTCAGGCCCTGACNCTCCGGCTGGCGGAGCTGGGAGCGGAGGCGCTGGCGGAGGCGGTGACGGCTATCGCCGCNGGAACGGCCTCCCGAACGCCCCAGGACGAGTCCCGGCAGACNTATGCNTCCATGCTGACCAAAGCCATGTCCCCAGTGGATTGGACNNNGCCCGCCCACGCTATCCAGTGCCANATCCGGGGGNTGATTCCCTGGCCCTGCGCCGCTACGGAGGTCATCAGCGGCGNGACGATGAAGCTCTACGCCGCGGAGGAGACGGGGGAGACGGTGTCCGCCAAGCCCGGAACCATTGTGGCGGCTGNNAAGGGGATTGACATCGCCTGCGGCGACGGAAAGGTTCTNCGGATTACGGAGCTGCAGGCTCAGGGNGGGAAGCGGATGACCGCCAANGCCTATTTGGCGGGGCATCCCATTTCCATTTCCTGCTGACNCGCGNGATATTAACGAAATTCTGGTGATTAAATGCCNTANTACTANNNTTANGGCGACTTTTTAGCGAACAATATCTATTTTGTCCTGCTGATTCCGGTGCTTCTCCTGTCCCTTTGGGCTCAGNCGCAGGTGAGCGGGCNGTTCCGGCGGTACAGCGCCGAGACCAACCGCCGCCGTCTCACTGGGGCCCAGNCGGCAGACGCNGTTCTCCGCGCCCACGGGGTNTTNGACGTGGCNATTCGGCCCTGCCGGGGGNATCTGACGGACCANTATGACCCCAGGGACAATACCATCTANCTCTCNGANCCGGTGTANAACGCCCCCACCATCGCGGCGGTGGGCGTNGCGGCNCATGAGGCGGGNCACGCNGTTCANTACGCGGAGGACTACGGNCCTATCCGCCTGCGGAGCGCCATTATNCCCGTCACCCAGCTGGGGTCCCAGTTNTCCTTNATTCTNCTGATGATAGGTATGGCCCTCTATATCCAGCAGCTGTTTCTGGTGGGAATTGTTTTGTTTTCCTTCACCACCTTTTTCCAGCTGGTTACTCTGCCNGTGGAGTTTAACGCTTCCGCCCGGGCNCTTGAGACCATNCAGNGCCAAGGGCTTTTGGACGAGGGCGAGATTTTGGGGGCCAGGAAGGTTNTGCAGGCGGCGGCGCTGACCTATGTGGCCGCGTTGCTGACGTCTCTTTTACAGCTCCTGCGGTTTGTGCTGATTTTTCTTGGCCGGAGCGGCGATGGCCGGCGGGGAGGCCGCAGATGACGGCCCCCAATCCCCGTGCGTCCGCTCTGCGGGTACTGGTGTCCTGCCGGACCCACGGAGCCTGGGCNGACGCGGCCCTGCCCGCCCAGCTGCGGCGGGACGGCCTCACCGGNCCTGACGCNGCCCTNTGCAGCCGNATCGTCTATGGCGTGGCGCAGAATGAAACCCTGCTGGATTTTTATCTGGCCGCTTACTGCACTCAAAAGCTGGACCATTTGCAGCCGCCTCTGCTGGAGATCCTCCGCATNGGCGCGTATCAAATTCTCTTTNTGGACAAGATNCCCCACAGCGCCGCGGTNAATACCGCTGTGGAGCTGGCGAAGATCTCNGGCAGGGGACAGGCGGCNGGACTGGTGAACGCCGTTCTGCGGAAGGTTGCCCANAACCGGGACAGCCTACCCACCATTCCGGAGCGGGANGAGGTCCGGTATCTCTCCATCCGGTACAGCCACCCTAAATGGCTGGTGAAGCGGNTGCTGGCNATGCTGGGACGGGAGGAGGCGGAGGCCCTTCTGGCTGTCCACAACAGCCAGCCTCCCACCGCGGCNCAGGTGAACACCTGCCGGACAGAAACNGGGACGGTCATGGAGGCTTTAGCGNCCGAGGGAGTCCAGGCGGAGCGCCATCCCTGGCTGGCGGACTGCCTTTTGTTGAAGGGAACGGGGAACCTGGAACGGCTAAAGGCCTTTCAAGGNGGTTNCCTTTANATCCAAGACCCGGCAGCCCGTCTGGCGGTTTTGGCGGCCGGACTTCNGCCCGGANACCGGGTGCTGGACGTGTGCGCCGCTCCCGGAGGCAAATCCTTTGCCGCCGCTATNNCCATAGAGAACCAGGGGGAAATTNTGGCCTGTGATCTCCATGAAAACAAGCTGAAACGCATCCAAGAGGGGGCGGATCGGNTGGGCTTNACCTGCATCCGCACCGCCGCCGCCGACGGGCGGGCCTGCCGGAAGGAGTGGCTGGGNGCCTTTGACGCGGTTCTGGTGGACGCGCCCTGCTCCGGCCTGGGGATTATCCGGAAGAAGCCGGATGTCCGCCGCAANCAGGCCGACAGNCTCTTTACCNTGCCGGTNGTCCAGAGCGCCATTTTGGACAACGCCGCCGGATATGTGCGGCCCGGCGGGGTGCTGGTNTACTCCACCTGTACNATTCTGCCGGAGGAAAACCAGCAGATAACCGACGCCTTTCTGGCGGACCACCGGGACTTTTCCCGGGAAAGCTTCCGCCTGCCGGAACCCCTGGGNGAGACGGANGGNCAGATTACCCTCTGGCCCCACCGCCATGATACCGACGGCTTCTACATCTGCCGCATGAGGCGGCAAACGACATAAGAGGTTCCTATGATCGATTGGAAATCCCTGCCCCCGGATACCNTGGCCGAGACGCTGCGGNCCATGGGGGAGCCGGCCTTCCGGGGGAAGCAGGTGTTCGCCTGGCTCCATAANGGNNCAGAATCCTTTGAAGAGATGGGGAATATCCCNAAANCCCTTCGGGAAAAATTGAAGGAANCGGGACCGTTGACCCCNCCCAGGGCCGCGAGAAAGCAGGTCTCCCGGCTGGACGGCACCATCAAGTATCTCTGGGAACTGGCGGACGGCAACTGCATCGAGTCCGTCCTCATGCGCTACCGCCATGGCAATACCGTCTGTATCTCNTCCCAGGTGGGATGCCGGATGGGCTGNGTCTTCTGCGCCTCAACCGTGGCGGGNAAGGTNCGGGATCTGACGCCGGGAGAGCTGCTGGANCAGGTGATCTTCACCCAAAAGGATTCCGGCGTCCCTATCTCCAANATCGTTCTGATGGGNATNGGAGAGCCTATGGACAATCTGGACGCGGTGCTGGANTTTCTGGCNCTGGTNAACCACCCGGANGGGGTNAACATCGGGATGCGGCATATCTCCNTNTCCACCTGCGGNGTAATCCCCGGCATTCGGCGGCTGGGAGAGCTGGGCTTGCAGCTGACCCTTTCCGTGTCCCTCCACGCGCCGGACAGCGANACCCGGTCCCGGCTGATGCCCGTCAACCGGGCCTATGATGTGGAGGATCTATTTNCCGCCTGCCATGAATACTTNGGCAANACCGGCCGGCGGATCTCCTTTGAATACGCCATGATCGACGGCGTCAACGACCACGNCTGGCAGGCGGANCTCATCGTNAAGCGTCTGCGGGGAATGCCGGGNCATGTNAACCTGATCCCCNTAAACGACGTGCGGGAGAGCCCCTACAAGCCGTCCAAGCGAACGGCGCTGTTTCAAAAACGTTTAGAATCCCAAGGCGTCACCGCCACCGTGCGGCGGAGCCTGGGTGGAGATATAGACGCCTCCTGCGGACANCTNCGCCGGAGGGCCATGGAAGAGAAAGGGGAGGATTCCCAATGATTGAAGTACGTGGAATTACCGATGTGGGCCTGGTCCGCAAAGAAAATCAGGACGCCTACGGGGTGAGAGAGGGCGCGGGCCGCGTCATCTGCGTGGTCTGCGACGGCATGGGCGGCGCGGCCGGCGGCAAGCTGGCAAGNCAAATCGCTGTCAGCACCTTTTTGGACCAGCTGGANGCCCGCCTGACCCCGGAGATGGACGAGGAGGCCCANAAGGAGGCCACTGCNCAGGCGGTGGCCCTGGCCAATACCGCCATCCGGGACNCCGCCGGCCAGTCCCCGCAGTACAGCGGCATGGGCACCACGCTGGTCTCCGCCATTATCNNCGGCGGCGTTGCCGTCATCGCCAANGTNGGCGACAGCCGGGCCTATCATGTGGGCCGGGAGGGCATCCGCCGGGTCACCAAGGACCACTCCCTGGTGGAGCGCATGGTGGACCGGGGGGACATCACCGCCGAGGAGGCNCGCCGCCANCCCAACCGCAACCTGATCACCCGGGCNNTGGGNCCGGACGCGGAGGCGGAATGCGACGGCTACATCTGNGCCCTGGAGCCGGGGGACTTCCTGNTGCTGTGCTCCGACGGTCTGGTGAACACCGTCACCGACCAGGAAATGTGCCGGGAAATTCTCCGGGGCGAGAGCCTGGANACCAGCTTGGAGCGGCTTTTGGCNATAGCAAAGAGCCAGGGCGCGCCGGACAATGTCACCGCCGTTCTGGCGCGGGTGCTGTAAGGAGACCGATATGGATCAGTACATTGGAAAAATGCTGGATAACCGCTATGAAATTCTGGAGCGCATCGGCACCGGAGGCATGGCGGTGGTCTATAAAGCCAAGTGCCACAGGCTGAACCGGCTGGTGGCCATGAAAATTCTGAAAAGCGACCTGGCCCAGGACGAGGACTTCCGCCGGCGGTTCAANGCCGAGTCCCAGGCCGTTGCCCAGNTGTCCCACCCCAACATNGTCTCCGTCTACGATGTCTCCAAGGGCGGCGATACCGAGTATATTGTCATGGAACTGATTGACGGTATCACCCTGAAGCAGTATATGGAGAAGCGGGGCAAGCTGAACTGGCGGGAGACGCTGCATTTCATCACCCAGATTATGCGGGGCCTCTCCCACGCCCACAGCCGGGGCATCGTCCACCGGGACATCAAGCCNCANANCATTATGGTGCTTCGGGACGGCAGNGTGAAGGTGGCNGATTTCGGCATNGCGTGCCTGGAAAACTCCGCCCAGACCTTGACCCAGGAGGCCCTGGGCTCCGTCCACTATATNTCCCCGGAGCAGGCCAGGGGAGAGCGGACCGACGCCCGGTCCGACATCTACTCCGCCGGCGTGGTGCTCTACGAGATGCTGGCGGGCCGCCTGCCCTTTGTGGGGGATTCCGCCGTGTCCGTGGCGATTCAGCACCTCAGNTCCATTCCNCTGGCNCCCCGGGAGATCAATCCCGAGATTCCCCCGCAGCTGGAATTGATCTGCCTGAAAGCCATGGCGCCGGACATCCAGCGNCGTTACGCCTCCGCCGAGGAGATGATCGNCGATTTGGAGGCCTTCCGGAAGAATCCNGGAGTGAATCTGGACTTTGAANTGAAGGATCTCCGGCCGGANGAGGTGGACGAACCCACNATGAAGCTGAAAACCGCCTCCGGCGGCCGCACTGGAGAAATTCAGCGGAACACCCAGGCTAAGGAGCGCCGCCGGGAATACGAGGAGGAGGACTACCTTCCGGAGCCGGGCGGCAAAGGCCGGNCGGTGCTGATTATCGTGGCCTGTCTGCTGGCCGTGGCNCTGGCGGGGGTGATGATTCGGAATATCCTGGACTCCTTNACCTCTCCCGCGGGACAGGAGCAGACATTCACGCCAAAGGTCTTGGGTTATACGGTGGAGGATGCCGAAAATCTGGCCGCGGTGAAGGATATCTTCAAAATTGTGGTGCAGGAGCGGGTCATCTACACCCCCGACTATCCCATNGGCACCATCGCCCGGCANGACCCNTCGGAGGGAGTCCCCCAGAAGGGGGANAATCTCAGCATCACCGTCTGGATCAGCGGCGGCGAGGAAACCGGCACCATGCCGGATTTGAAGGACCGCTCCATGGCGGAGGTCNGCGTGCTGATGAAGGAGCTGAAGGAAACCTATGATTTGACCATCGANGCCCCGGAGGAGGACATGCAGTACAGCGACGAGGTCACCGCCGGACACGTTATCTCCACCACGCCGGANAAGGACGCGGANCTGAAAAANGGCGATACCGTTCGCATTATTCTCAGCAAGGGCCCCCAGCCTATGCAGCTGCTGAGCTTCATNAACCAGGATATCGCCGTGGTTCAGGCTCAGCTGGCGGTGATGAATCTGACGGCGGAAATCAGCGAGGAGTACAGTCCTGACGTGGAGGTGGGGAAGGTTATCCGGCAGGATCCGGCGCCAACCGCCGATGTGATTCCCGGAGACACCGTAAAGCTGGTGGTCAGCCTGGGCCCTGAACCTGGCTCCGATGAGCCCGGCAGCTATGGCCTGACCGTGCCTCTGCCCACTGACCGNGAGACTGGCTATCTTCAGATCTTCCAGGGTGTGGAAGTGGTAGTGGCCCAGAATGTGGATTGCCGCCCTGGCAGCTGCTACTACAATCTCACCGGCAAAGGGGAGTACCATGTAACCGCATATGTGGATGGCGACGTGGTTTTTGACGAGTGGATTACGATAGACTGATGGCCAGAGGACGAATTCAAAAGGCCCTCAGNGGCTTTTACTACGTGGATACNGGCGAGGCTGTGCTCACNTGCCGGGCCAGGGGGAAATTCCGCAAGGACGGAGTTTCCCCNCTGGTNGGGGACTGGGCGGAGGTCCGGGAGCTNGGAAACGGCGAGGGCTTTGTGGAGGCCATTCTGCCCCGGAAGAACGCCTTTTCCCGNCCGGCGGCGGCGAACATTGACCAGNTGGTGGTCATCGCNTCCGGNGCCATTCCCAAAACGGACCCNTACCTCATTGACCGGGTGGCCNCNATCGCCGCGTTGAAGGACTGCCAGGTGGTGGTNCTCCTGAACAAATGCGATCTGGACCCGGCGGAGGANCTGTACAGGATTTACCGGGCCGCNGGGTTTCCCACCCTTCGGATCAGCGCGGAAACCGGGGAGGGGATGGAGGCTCTGCCGTCTCTTTTNTCTGNCAAGNTGTCCGCCTTTACAGGNAATTCCGGCGTGGGGAAATCCAGNATTTTGAACGCCCTGGACCCNGCCTTTGCCCTGCCGGTGGGGGAAGTCAGTCAGGCNCTGGGGCGGGGCCGGCACACCACCCGCCATGTGGAGCTGTTCAAGCTCCGGTGCGGCGGNGAGGTCATTGACACCCCNGGATTCTCNTCCTTCGACGCAGAGGAGCTGGATCTTGAGCTGAAACGCCGTCTGCCNGAAACTTTTCTGGAGTTTCGGCCCTATTTGGATCAGTGCCGCTTTGTAGGCTGCGCCCATACCAAGGAGAAGGGCTGCGCCGTNCTGGAAGCTCTCCGCCGGGGAGAAATCCAGGAAAGCCGCCACAAAAGCTATCTGCGGCTCTACGAAGAGCTAAAGCCTTTAAAGGAGTGGCAGGAGACAAAAAAATAANATTTACACATTATTTCNANAAATTNNTTCAATATNTTATCNNTTTTTCTGGCGGCCCTGAGAAACTATCTCTCAGGGCCGCTGGTTTTCCGCACCTGGGACAGCCCATNCCGCTATACTATACCAAGAAGGGAGGCGGGACGTATGTGCGGAGGCGGCGGCCGTTGGACTTGGATGCTGGGCGTCTGCGGCGTAGCTNTGGGCGCCGGGATTCTGATTGCGATCATTTTTCCTGTAGGCGCNCTGATGATTTTAACGGCTTTTCTGCTGATTGCCTGCGGCCTGGCCTGCTGCAAGCGTTGAAAGGAGCGTTTTGGTATGAATATCGTGGTTTGGAAATCGCCTAAGGCTCTNCGGGGCATCTTGCGCCGGATCTTCAAAATCAAGGAGGAGAAGGCATAATCCACGGCGGCCCTTCATAGGTTGGAGCATGGACATGAACTGCCGGAAAGGAAGGGCCGCAATATGGATTTAGAGTTGAAAACAGCCAGCCTGGACGCCTATGAGACAGGCGGTGAGCTGGCGCTGACCCAGGAAGAAACCGCGGAGACTATCGTACCGGACTACTGCCCGGACATTGCCCGNATCATCGAGACGGAGGGAAAGGTTTTCCTCCACAGCCGGGAGCTGCGGGACGGCAAGGCGGAGATCTCCGGAACTGTCCGGGTGACGGTGCTGTATACNCCGGAGGGGGAGGGCGGCGTCCGGGTGCTGGAATTTGCCATGCCCTTTACCGCCGAGAGCGACAGNCGGAGNCTGGCCGGGTGCATGTACCTCCTGGCNGACACGGAGATCGAGTTTTTGGAAACCCGGATGCTGAACCCCCGGAAGGTCTTTACCCACTGCAAGCTGGTCACCCGGGTCACNGGCTACCAGCGGGCCCCTTTGGGGTTCTGCACCGACGTGGAGGGAGAGGACAGCCTGCAAATCGAAAAGCGCCAGGAGCGCCAGCACGCGATTCTGATAACCCACTTCGCGGAAAAGGACTACACCTTCTCCGAGGAGATNAANCTCTCCCCNGGCCGGGANGGNGCGGCGGAGCTGCTNACCAGCNAAGTCTGGGGCAC
>JAAVHG010000047.1 GCA_014799855.1 Oscillibacter sp. | reverse complement strand
TCTGGAAGAAACACTCAATCAAATGACGCTCTTTATATAGATGCCAGTCCACTGACCAAGGCACAGAAATATCGCTTTGGGGAGGAATTACATAGCTGGCTCCGTGCTTTGAAATATAAGCCCGAATCACCTGTGCTCCATAGGCGCGGTCTGCCAGCACATTACTGCCACTGATTTTAACTTTATCCAACAGCTCAATCGCATGAATAGAATCATGGTCATTTCCGGCAGACAGAAGAAATGTTACCGGGTTTCCAAGGCCGTCTACCACTGCATGCAGTTTGGTATTTAGTCCGCCTCTGGTATGTCCAACTGCCTTAGGAAAGATATTTTAGCAGGGAAAACGGCTCTGCCCAGCAGCGGTATTTTCTTTTCCGCCGCTGGGCAGATGATATACTGCTCAGTATAAACTTTCTGCGTATCGCTCTAAATATTTTCCGGTCTGACTTTTCGGGCTGCCGCAAATAACCTCGGGTGAACCTTCCGCGACGATCCGGCCGCCTCGAACACCGCCGCCGGGCCCCATGTCAATGACATAGTCTGCGTTGCGGATTACGTCCAGATCATGCTCAATGACAATCACCGTTGCTCCGTTTTCGATCAGCTGCCGGAATACCAGCAGCAGCGTCNNNACATCCAGNGGATGCAGGCCGATGGTNGGTTCATCAAAAANAAACACCGAATCCGACTGCTCTCGTCCCATCTCNCTGGCGAGCTTGAGCCGCTGGGCCTCGCCGCCGGACAGGCTGGGCGTTGCCTCNCCCAGGGTCAAGTAGCCAAGCCCCANATTATGCAGTATCCGTAACCGCCGTTCTATTACCGNAATGTCCCCACAGGCCNCCAGCGCCTCGTCAACGCTCATNTCCATCAGTTCCGGCAGGGAATAGGCCGTTTCGCCGCCCTTCTTAGGGACACGTTTGATNAGGCNGGCCTCTTTCGCATAACGGGACCCGCCGCAGTCAGGGCAAGGAATTTCCACATCCGGAAGNAACTGNACATCCAGNCTGATGGAACCGGTGCCANCACAGANCGGGCAGCGCAGAGCGCCGGTGTTGTAAGAAAAATCGCCCGCTTTATGGCCCAGCGCCTTGGCGCCGGGCGTTCTGGCATATACCTTCCGCAGTTCATCNTGAATATCGGCATAAGTGGCCACAGTGGAGCGCACGTTGATGCCGATNGGCGTAGCATCGATCAGTTTGACTTGGGCGATGCCNTNCGCCGAAANAGAGCGGATGTGCGCCGGAGGTTTCTTTCCTTTGATCGATGCNTCCAGCGCGGGAATCAGACTTTCCAAAATCATGGTCGTCTTACCGGAGCCNGAGACGCCGGTAATGGCGATCAGCCGCCCCTTGGGNAAATCCACCTCCAGCGGCTGCACCGTATGAATCTGTTCGGTGGAAAGATGTATNTTTCCCATGGCAAACATTTCATCCGCTGAAATCCGCCTCCGCAGATCAATCACTTTTTTGCCGGAGAGAAACCCGCCGATCCGGGAGCTGGGGTTATTTTCAACATCCTGCCGNGCGCCTTGGGCGATNATGGTNCCGCCGCCTGCGCCCGCCTCNGGNCCAAGTTCAATGAGCCAATCCGCCTGCGATAGAATGTTGGTATCGTGATCCACCAGAATGATGGAATTTCCATCNGCCAGCAGGTCGTGCATNACGCCGGTCANGCCCTCCATATTGGCCGGATGCAGGCCGATGGACGGCTCGTCCANCACATACATGACGCCGGTCGTGCGGTTGCGNACNGCTCTGGCCAGCTGCATCCGCTGGCGTTCCCCGGTGGAGAGNGTGGACGCCGCCCGGTCCAGGGTCAGATAGTCCAGCCCCAGCTCCATCAGCCGNTTCGCGGCGGTCTGNAANGACTCGCAGATGCTCTCCGCCATGGGCCGCATCTCNTCCGGNAGAGACGCCGGGACGCCCGCCACCCAGTCCACCANATCCGCCAGCGTCATGGTACAGGCCTCCGCCAGCGTGATTCCCCGCAGCTTGGGGGCGCGGGCGGCATCGCTGAGCCGGGTGCCGCCGCAGCCGGGGCAGATATCCTCTTTCAGAAACTTCNCCACGCGCTTCATGCCCTTTTCGTCCTTCACTTTGGACAGGGCGTTTTCCACCGTGTAGGTGGCNTTGAAATAGGTGAAGTCCATGTCCCCCGCCGCGCCGCTGGTTTTATTCTGGTAGATGATATTTTNCTTCACGGCGGGNCCNTGGAACACGATGTCCCGCTCTTTTTCCGTCAGTTCCCGGAAAGGCACGTCGGTCCGNACCCCCATCTCCCGGGCGATNTCCTTCATCAGCGACCACATGAGGGTCTGCCAGGGGGCCACCGCGCCCTCGTTGATGCTGAGAGATTCATCCGGCACCAGCGTGGACTCGTCCACGGTCCGGACGATCCCCGTACCGTCGCACNGNTTGCAGGCTCCCTGGCTGTTNAAGGCCAGTTCCTCCGCGCCGGGAGCGAAGAAGTGCGNGCCGCATACCGGGCAGACCAGGTCNTGCCCCGCCGCCACCCGGAGAGACGGCTCCGCAAAATGCCCGTTGGGACAGCGGTGGCTGGCCAGCCGGGAGAACATCAGCCGCAGACTGTTCAGCAGCTCTGTCCCGGTNCCAAACGTNCTGCGGATGCCGGGAACGCCGGGGCGCTGCCGGAGCGCCAGCGCGGCGGGAACATACAACACCTCGTCCACCTGCGCTTTTTCCGCCTGGGTCATGCGCCTGCGGGTGTAGGTGGAGAGGGATTCCAGATAGCGCCTGGANCCCTCGGCGTATACGATGCCAAGGGCCAGGGAGGATTTTCCGGAACCGGAGACGCCGGCAATGCCTACAATCTGATGGAGAGGAATGTCTACGTCTATGTTTTTCAGATTATGTACCCGCGCGCCCCGCACCTGGATGTGAGCGGGCGGACGTTTTTCCTGATTCATTCTGCGCCCTCCTCCGGCAAAAGGGCTTCGTTTTCGTCCTCATATTTGAAGCCCCAGTTCATCATCGCGTAAAAAACAGGCATCAAGTCCCGCCCCTTCTCCGTNAACGAATATTCCACATGGGGCGGAATTTCATTGAACTGTTCCCGTTTGATCAGTCCGCCCTTTTCGAGATCACGGAGNGTTGAGGTCAGCATTGTGTTCGTAATTCCCGCCAGGTTCTTCTTCAGCTCACCGAACCGCACCGGCTCTTTGACGCACAGCTCATAAAGCACTTGATTTTTCCATTTCCCTTGCAGCATCACCAACAGCGGAGTGATGGGACAATTCCCCTTAGCGGTTACGATGCCCGACTTGACGCGCTCCAGAAATTCCTCGTAGCTCATAACTTCGTTCATACTGTACCTCCTATGCGGTGGTATTGTACCAAGTATAGAAATTATACCAAGAGAAAAGATTTGTCAAGGGGGATTTCACCAGAACTATAACATCCCCCTATCCGCAGCGGATACCCGCCTGCTTATCAAGCCGGTATCTATAANAAACGGCNGTTTTACATNTGAAACGGAGAGCCGGTTTTATGAAGAAAGTAAGCGCGCTTGTCAGTATTTTGCTGCTCCTTATGGCGGTGNCGNCCTGCGGCGGCCGTACAGACGTAACGGTGGACTATNGAANCTCCAGCATNTATTCGCAAGAAGATATGNANGACGCTATTTCTTTAATCAAAAACNAATTTAGCACTTGGAAAGGGTGCGATCTTCATNCGGTAAGCTANGATACGGACNACTGCAACAGTGAAGAAAATATAGAATGGATGAACNCGTTGAACGAGGGACAAAANTANGCCCAATGTATTGCGTTTTTAAGTGATTTCCATTCACCCAAAGACGGCGGCGGAGCTTGGGACGAAGATAGGGAATATACGAACTGGCAATGGTGGTTAGCCAGGCCGNACGGTGGACATTGGGACTTATTAACNTGGGATACGGCTGATTTCCGTTTGGACGGGTCAGGNGGTTTTCACGATTCCGGCGGGGTAGGGTTCGATGGTGACGCCNGTATAGTAATGGGTGAGGATTTCCTGGTAGTCCGCCCCGGATTCCGCCATGGCGTTGGCCCCGTACTGGCTCATGCCCACCCCGTGGCCGTANCCNGTGACGAAAAAGACCANCTTGCCGTCCTGAATCTCCACGTCGAAGCAGGCGGACCGGAGGCCCAGAATNGTCCGTANGCCGCTGCCNCGGACCGTGACGCCGCCCACCGTGACCTGGGTGACGCTTCCGGCGGAGTCCGCCGCCAGATCCCGAATCCACCGGTCAACATCGCCGGAGAGGTCCGCCTCCGGGTGGGCGGAGAGGAATTTTTCCTTGAACTCCGCCGCCGTGAACTCTACCCGGCTGTAATAATTGGGGATCAGGTCCGCCGGCTCCGGGGACTCCACNGGCTGGAGGTAGGGCAGGTCCCCCATCCAGACCTCCCCGGCCCCCCGGGTTAATCCGGCGGAGGANGAGTGGAACACCGCCAGCACNGGAATNCCTCCATAGAGAACAGTTTGCCCGTCGGTCGCGGATACCGCCGCCTCGATTTTCGCCTCGTTTTCGTCCGCCGCGTCNCCCCAGTTGGCNCGGGCCTTCTCCTCGGANATATAGGCCTGACAGCAGGTNTGGTCTGTGCAGATATCGGCGTTTCCGTGGTTGCCGCCGGTTTGAATCTTATANAGGGTATAGGTCCGGGCGGCTACCGCCTGGGCCTTCAGCGCCTCCGGGGCAAAGGACGCGGGCATCTCCGCCCGGACTACCCCCACCAGGTACTCCCCCAGATCCATCTCCAGAACCGCCTCCCCGTCCAGCACCCGCAGGCGGGCGGCGGCGTCCAGCTCACCGCTTACGAAGGGCTGGGATGGGGCGGCGGCTTCCGTTTCGTCCACCGGGGACTCCCGGTTGAAGAGTGTCCGCCGGAAGGGAACAATGACCAGCAGCGGCACCAAAAACAGCGCCGCCAGCAGCAGCGCCGAAACCGCCGTACTCTGGCGGAGGGCACTCCTTTTCCGTTTTTGCATACGCCTTCCTCCTTGTGTCCGCGGCAAAGGTTGTCCCTCCAATCTATGCGCCGGGTGCGGGAATCATGACCCGGCGGGCGTTGGGGTTATTGTAGCACAAGGCGGGGGCTGGCGCAAGGGCGGGGCCTGNCCGGGGGCGGTTGACAAGTCCGGGCATATCCGGTAGAATGGAACAAGCTCAGCCGCTGGCGGCAGAACGGGGTCTGCCGCCGGTATTTTTTGCACGCAAGGAGGAGGCGCTATGAAAAAACCCTGCCGGGACAGCTTTGTCATCGGCTTCGCCCTGTTTTCCATGTTTTTCGGGGCGGGCAACGTGATTTTTCCCCCTTACCTGGGCCTGGAGTCCGGCAACCAGTGGCTGCTGGGCTTTTTCTGCTATTACGCGGCGGATATCGGCCTGGCCCTGCTGGCCATGTTCGCCCTCCTCCGCCGGGGCGGGGTCCAGGGAGTCGTGGGGCGGCTGGGACGGATTCCCGCGGCGCTGCTGATGAGCGCGGTGGTGCTGTGCATCGGCCCCATGCTGGCTATCCCCAGGACGGCGGCCTCCACCTTTGAGATGTCCGTGACGCCCCTCTGGCCGGAGGCCGACGCCGTGGTGTTTTCCATCCTCTTCTTCGCCGTGATTCTCCTGCTGAGCGTGCGGGAGTCGGCGGTGGTGGATATTGTGGGGAAGATTCTGACCCCCGCCCTTCTCATCGGCCTGCTGGCCGTCATCGTGCGGGGGGTNCTCCACCCTCTGGGGGAGGTTCCCGCCAGAACGCTGGTGGAAAACGTGCCCATCAACGGCGTGAAGGCCGGATACCAGACCATGGACGTGCTGGCGGCGTTGGTTTTCGGCGGCATTATCCTGAAAAGCGCCCAGAGTAAGGGGTATACGGACCCGAAGGACCGCTTCCGGGTGGTGGCCGGGGCGGCGGTAATCGCCGGGACGGCCCTGTTCGCGGTGTATATGGGCCTGACCTATCTGGGCGTGACCACCGGGGACCAGTTTGGCCGCTGGGTGAACCGGACCTTCCTGGTGACTCACATCGTCCGCAGCCTCCTGGGGCAGGCGGGCACGGTGATTTTCGCCGTGGTGGTGGCTCTGGCCTGCGTCACCACCGCCGTGGCTCTGGTCAGCTCCGCCGCCGATTTCTTCTCGGAGCTGTCCGGCGGACGGGCCTCCTACCAGGTTCTGGCGGTGGTGATCTGCGTGTTCAGCGCCGTGGTGTCCAATTTCGGGCTGGACCAGATTATCGCCATTGCCTCTCCGGTGCTGGATTTGGTGTATCCTCCCGCCCTGACCCTGATTGTGCTGACGGCTTTCGGCGGCAGGCTCCGGGGTGACGGCGTGTTCCGGCTGGCGGCCCTGGGGGCGCTGGTGTTCAGTGTGTTGGAGGTGCTGAACACTTANGCCGGACTGGCTATGCCNTTTNTGGAGAAGCTGCCCCTGGCTTCCCTGGGGTTTGGCTGGCTCCTCCCGGCGGCGGTGTGCGGGGCTGTGGGGTTCTTCCTGCCGGGGAANGGGGGAANAAGGTAAAGCAAAGGAAAAGACGGACAGGTTTCCTGTCCGTCTGAGCTTGTCGAAAAACGCTTGGAGTCGTTTATTCGGAAAGGAAGATAGCTACGAAAGGAACCTATCAGGGGTTCCTTTCGTTTTCAATCATAAGTTTTTCGGAACTTTTTGAAGTTCTGAAAAACTTGCGCAGGCTGTCGAAAAGACTTTTTCGACAGCCTGAGACGGACAGGTTTCCTGTCCGTCTTTTTTGCCGGGTTCAGTCCTCCTGCCAGCGCAGTTCGCACGTTCCGGTGGCGTGTTGGAACTCCCAGCGGAGGCAGTACCGCTCTTTTTCATCCAGCCGCACCCTTCCGCTGGGGCACTCCCGGTTCAGCTGCAGG
>JAAVHG010000046.1 GCA_014799855.1 Oscillibacter sp. | reverse complement strand
CGCATCCACCGGGCCTTCAGGATGCCAATCCGGTTCAGCAGCACCGACAGCACCGGAAGCTCAAAGACCACGCCGAAGATCAAAAACACGGTGGTGAGAAAGGAAACGTAGCTTTGTACGGAGATGGAGGGGGAGGCGCTGCTCCCGCCGCTGAGGCTGATTAAAAAGTACAGCATAAAGGGCAGCATAATCCGGAAGGCGAAATACACGCCTCCGCAGAAGCATATCAGCCCGAATACGATGGCGAACAGGAAAAGCCCCTTTTCCTGCCGCCGCAGCCCCGGCTTCACGAAAGCCCACGCCTCATAAAACAGTATGGGAACCGCGGCGCAGAAGCCGCAGATCAGCGCCGTGGATACATATTGCAGTAGCAGCTCCTGGGGCGCGATGTACACAAAGCGGTAGCCGTGGCTCCGGCCGATGTCCAGCAGCAGCTCCACTATCCGGGGAGCGAGGGTAAAGCCCGCCGCCGCAGCGGCCAGCAGCACCGCCAGACACACGAAAATCCGGTTCCGCAGTTCCCGGAGATGCTCCGAAAGGGGCATTTCCAGGTCGGGGCTGTCTGCCTTACTGTTCGGATTGTCCGGCATTGCCCTGCTGTTCCTCGTCGCCGGCGGCCTCCCGGAAGCTCTTCACGCTTTTGCCGAACATCCGCGTCAGCTTGGGGATCTGGGTGGGCCCGAAGATGATGACCACCACCGCCAGGATCAAAAGCAGTTCTGTCGTTCCTAATTTCATGAAAAATCCTCCTTATACTAATTCTCGATAAAACGATATAATCGTTTTATCGGGCCGCAGAATGCGGCTCGGCGGCATTTGCCGCCGGGAATGCCGTCAATACTTTTCCTGCACGCCGAAGGCGGGGCGGCGTTTTACGCCGCCATAAAAAACTTTTTAAAGTTTTTTATCAGGGAATAGTATTACGCCTCAGGGCGTGTTTTGTTATGACGCGGCGCCGTCCGCCGCAGATGGCTCGCCCAATGTCCCGGGCTCCTCCGCCGGAGCCTCGTCCAAAGGCTTCTCCTTCGGGGCGGGCGGCTTTTGCTTACCGATTCCGGCAAAGGAATCTTTAATGTCCTTCACGTTTCCCTGGACCGCCTTGTCCAGATCCTCCAAGGGCTTCACCGCCTCCCGCAGGGGGGCCTGGGCCGCCTCCAGGGGCTCCACCACGCTCTCCTTGATCTCCCGGGTGGCCTCCTCGGAGTATTTTTTAAACTGCGCTACCGCCTCGCCCAGCTTTTTCGCGCAGGCGGGCAGCCGATCCGGCCCTACGGCGAACAGGGCCACAATGAAGACAATGATCAGCTCCGCGATGCCAATCTGCAAAATATTCCCCCCTTTCTGTTCACCGATTTTCCCCAAAAACTGATTTTTACGCGGGACTTTCCGGCAGTCCGCACGCTTTCCTTCAATTTTAGCAACTATTTCCGCGCCGTCAATAGATTTGACCCAAAACGGAAAATTTCATACTGAATCGTATGTTTTTCTTGCGTTTTTTGGAAATCTGTTCTATGCTCTTTATATAAGGAGGGGATTTGTATGCAAGCGAAGCTGGAGGACCCCGTGGCGCTGACGCAGGAGATCATCCGGGGCTACTATCAGGGGGACAGCAGGCCGTGGCTTTCCCGCCTGTGCGCGAAAAGCGTATGGCTCAGCACCGGCGAACGGGTGCTCATTGGCGGGGATGCCATTCGGGAGCATTTCGAGAGCACCACGCCATGGAAGGCCTGCCGCATTTTTCAGGAGGAATACTATCCTCTGCCGGTCAACGCCCGTTCCGCCGCGGTGGCCGCCCAGGTTACGGTGGGGAAGCTCAACAGCAGAACCGCCCACATTACGGCCAGCTTCACCATTCTCTACCAGATGATCGGCACGGAGACGAAAGTGGTGCTGACCCACGACAATCACGGTTTTCTCCGGACCTCTCGGCCGGAACAGGGGGACTCCGTTATGTGGGTGCCCGCCTATCATCTCTACCGGAATCTGCTGGCGGATATGCCGGAGACCAGCCGCATCCCGGTTCCCAGCGGCGGCAGGACCTTTTATATTCATCCCAACATCATTCTGTACGCCCAAAGCAGAAACCGGCGGGCGGAGCTGTTCTGCGTGGACGCGGTGATCCGGAGCGACCTGTCCCTCAGCCAGCTGAACGCCCTTTTGCCGGAGGATTTCTGCTCCATCCACCGCTGCTATACGGTGAATCCCCGCCATGTGTCCGCCATTCGGAGATACAAGGTGACCATGGTTACCGGCGAGACGCTCCCGGTTCCGGCCGAGGCGTATCACCAGGTCAAGACCCAACTGGACAGGCGGATCAGCGGCATGGCCGCCGCGCCGGAGCCGCGGGAGAGGGGAGAGGGGTAGGGCAAGGAAAACCGCTGGGTAAACCTCGTGGATTACTTGGCGGCTGGTGGAAAGCTCCCGGGTAAAGTCTATAAGAAATTTTAAGTATAGGTCAAAATCACCCTATTTTTCATGGATTTATTTGTCATAATGATCCTGGGTGATAGAGATGAGTAGACTAAGGGCCTTGCGGAAAGAGCGTAATTTTTCCCAGATTAAAATGCAGATGCTGACGGGGATTGATCAAAGCGATTACTCGAAAATTGAAACTGGAAAACGCGAAATGTCTGTTGAACAGTGCAAGCGTATTGCTTTGGCATTGAATACCAGCATGGATTATCTGGTGGGAATGACGGATGATCCAATCCCCCATCCAAGAAATTGCAGAAAAGATAAATAAAACCCCCGGCCCATCTGGGCTGGGGGTTCTGCTATTCGTTTGGAGCATTTCTGGGATAGGGCTTCGGCTCGTCGGTCATGCCGGTCAAATAGTCCAGGGAGACCTGGTAAAACTCCGCAATTTTGACCAAAATACTCAATTTCGGTTCACGGACAGCCAACTCGTAATTTTGATACGCGTGTTCCGTGATATCGCAGTAGGTTGCTGCCTCCATTTGCGTCAATCCGCGTTCATTTCTGCATTGCCTCAGCCGTTGCGCCAAGATATCCCTCATTCCAATACACCCACAATTGTTATTGACGAAGGTAGTATATCGGAATATAATGTAGAGAATACCAACGATTGTTGGTGAAAAATTAACAGCATGAGGTGAAGAGAATGAACAAATTCAAAGACATATTCGGTATAGGGAATCAGATTGTGTTGGATTTTTACGCCAAAGCCGTCGGGGATACCGCGCTGGCGGCTCTGCTGACAGTGAAGCCGGAAATGCTCACGGAGCTTGTTAAGGATGACGCCATGGAGCTGGTAGAGGAGATCAAATTCATTTTGGATGACAAAAACCTGGACGATCCTACCTGTTACGAGCGCATAAGCGCCATTGTCGATGCCTTCTATGAGGCGGGACTGCCTACCGACCGCCGCGATTATTATCCTTAACCCTCTCCCGCTTCCTTCCCCAGGCGGCGGTACATAGCTTTTTTCACCGCCCGGAGGATGTTCTCATACCCCGTACAGCGGCACAGGTGGCCGGAGAGCCGCTTGCGCAGCTCCTCGTCGGAAAACTCCACNCCGGACTCCAAAATCTCCACCGCCGTCAGGATGAACCCCGGCGTGCAGAAGCCGCACTGGATGGCGGACTCCTCCACAAAGGCCTGCTGGATGTCGGACAGCTCCCCGTTGGGGCCCAGCAGGCCCTCCAGGGTGAGGACCCGTTTGCCCTCTGCCCACACCGCCAGATAGATGCAGGAGTTGAAGGCCTCCCCGTCAATCAGCACGTTGCAGGCGCCGCACTCGCCAACCTCGCAGCCCTTTTTCACGCTGGTCATGCGGAAATCGTTCCGCAGCATGTCCGTCAGGCTGGCCCGCACGTCCACCGTCCGCTCCACGTCCTTTCCGTTGAGGTTGAAGCGGACCGTCTGATACTGCACCACATGCTTCTCCATTACAGCGCACCTCCCGCCAAAACCGCCGCCTGGATAAACGCCCGCTTGGCGCTCTCCACCGCGATATGCAGCCGGAAATCCCTGGCGGCCCGCCAGGAGTCCCGGGGGTTGATATCCTCCTTGACCGCCTGGGCAAAGGCCTCCGCCAGCTCCAGGCTCAGCGGCTGTCCGGCGGCCAGGGCCTCCGCGTGGGACGCCCGGAGGGGCACCGGCCCCGCCACGCCGAAGGCCGCCCGCGCCCGCTCCACCGTCTTTTTGTCAGGGGAGAGGCGGACGTTGACGGAGGTCCCCAGAGTGGCGATGTCCATGGCGTTCCGCATGGCGTATTTGATGTAGTGGCCGTGGGTGTTCTCGTAGCTCTCCCGGGGAATGAGGATGGCCGTTTGAATCTCCCCGTCCCGGAGGTCAACCTTTCCCGCCCGGAGATAGAACTCCCGGATAGGCTGGCGGCGGACCCCATGGGGCCCGGTCAGCTCCACAACCGCGTCGTAGGCGAACAGGGTGGAGGCGGAGTCGGCGGAGGTAACGCCGTTGCAGGTGTTGCCGCCGATGGTGCCGATGTTGCGGATCTGGGGTCCGCCCACCTGGTCAACCGCTTCGCCCAAAACGTTGACATACCGCTGAATCAGCGGGTCGCGGGTGATGTGGGAAAAGCTGGTGAGGGAGCCGATCCGCAGGGTCCCGTCCTCCTCCAGGGAAACGCCCCGGATCTCGTCCAGGGTCTGGATGGAGATCAGCTCCGCCCCGGCCCGTTTTCCCTCCCGCATCTGGACCAGCACGTCGGACCCGCCGGCGATGATCTGGGCCTCGGGATGGGCCAGGCGCAGAGCCACCGCGTCCGCCACGCTCTTGGCCTGGTACAGGGCTTTCATGTCATACATACGCTTAGCCCTCCTTTAGTCGTTGATAAGCCCCGCCTCTTTGAAGCGTTTGTAGAGGACATGGGGCGTCATGGGGCATTGGTCGATGGCCACGCCGGTAGCGTGGAGAATGGCGTTGCGGATAGCCGGAGCCCCGGAGCAGGCGGGGGGCTCGCCCAGGGCCTTGGTGCCGTAGGGCGACGTAGGCTCCGGGTTCTCCACAAAGGCCGCCTCCAGAGTGGGGTGGTCCATAAAGGTGGAGAGCTTGTAATCCAGCAGGTTTCCGTTAAGGGCCCGTCCGGTCTTCTCGTCAAATTTCAGCTCCTCGGACAGGCCGTAGCCGATAGCCATGGACATGCCGCCGTGGACCTGGGCCTCCGCCAGGGCGGGATTGATCAGCGTCCCGCAGTCGTGGACGTTCACCAGCCGCAGAAGCTTGACCCTGCACATGGGGATGTCCACCTCCACCTCCGCCAGGGAGCAGCCGAAGGAATAGGCGTTGGATTTGATCTGGGCGGTGGTTTCGGCGGTGATATGCTGGCTGTCGGTCATGGAGTACAGGGCCTCCATAGCCAGATCGCCCAGGGATTTTAAGATTTTTCCGTCGGATTTCCGCACAATCTGTCCGTCAACCAGATCCAGATTGCTGACGGGCATCCGGGTCTGGCCGTGGGCAATCCGGAGAATCCTCTCCCGCAGGGCCTGGGCCGTCTGCATGATGGAAAAGCCGCCGATGTAGGTCTGCCGGGAGGCGTAGGCCCCGGTGCCGTAGGGGGTGACGTCGGTATCCTGGGTGGAAACCACGTGTACGTCGCCGAGGGGCACGCCCACCGCGTCCGCCACCATCTGGGAGTAGGCGGTGTCGCAGCCCTGGCCGATCTCCGTCTCGCCGGTCTGGAATTGGAGGGACCCGTCCTGGTTCAGCACCATCCGGCAGGAGGAGGATTCCAGGGAGATGGGCCACACGGCGGTGTTGTACCAAAAGACCGCCAGCCCCACGCCCCGGCGGACAGGCCCGGTCTGATTGGCGTAGGCCTGCCGCTTTTCCCGGTAGCCCAGGGCCGCCATGCCCTTTTCCATGCACTGGTTGAAGGTGTCGTGGTACAGCTCGTTTTTGGAAAAGCCGTCTATGTACCCCACAGGCATCAGGTTTTTCCGCCGGAATTCCAGGGGGTCCATGTGGATTGCCCGGCAGATATCGTCGATGTGGGACTCGCAGGCGAACATAGCCTGGGGAATGCCGTAGCCCCGCATGGCCCCGGCGGCGGGCCGGTTGGTGTACACGGTCCATGCGTCGCATTCCAGATTATCACAGGGGTACAGCTGGGGGAAGGCCCCCATGCCCTTGGCCACGATGCTGTGGCCGTGGGAGGCGTAGGCCCCCTGGTTGGAAAAGGCCTCGAACTTCCGGGCCACTAAGTCGCCGTTGGGGCGGACGTAGGAGACGATATGGGTGCGGATAGCGTGGCGGACCCGGTTGGAGACGAAGGTTTCCTCCCGGGTGCATTCCAGCTTCACCAGCCGTCCCCCCACCTGGGTGGAGCACCAGGCGCAGAGGGGCTCGTAAAGGGCGTCCTGCTTGTTGCCGAAGCCGCCGCCGATATAGGGCTTGATGATCCGCACCTTCCCCCAGGGAATCCCCAGGGCCTGCCCCACCACCCGGCGGACGATGTGGGGGATCTGGGTGGAGCTGACCACCACGATCCGCCCCGCCTCCTGATAGGCGAAGCACCCGTGGTTTTCAATGTGGCAGTGCTGGACGGTGGGGGTGTCGTACCACCCCTCCACCCGGATAAGCCCCGGCTCCTGCCGGGCGGACTCGTAATCCCCCCGGCGGATATCCGTGTGTTTCAGCACGTTTCCGGGGCAGTCCTCGTGAATCCGGGGCGCGCCCTCCTCCATGGCCTTCTGGGCGTCCAGAACGAAGGGCAGCTCCTCATATTCCACCTTTAACGCCCGCACGCCCTGGGCGGCGGCCACCTCGTCCTCCGCCAGCACCACGGCCACCTCGTCGCCGTAATAGCGGACGTGGCGGTTCAGAAGATGGCGGTCGGCGGTGTCCTGGTGGCTGGGGTCCGTGGACCAGGGGTGTCCGGCGGTGGGGAAGGGGATATCCGGCGCGTCGAAGCAGGTGAGAACCTTCACCACGCCGGGGATGGCCTCCGCCTCCGCCGTGTCCACGGATTTGACAAAGCCGTGGGCGATGGTGGAGTGGAGGATTTTGGCAATCAGGGCGTCAGGGCCGCAGAGGTCTTCCAGATACTTGGCCCGGCCGGCGGCCTTTTCATAGGCGTCCACCCGGGTAACGCTTCTGCCGACGGATTTGCTCATGAAGAGGTCCCTCCTTTGGTTGCGAGATTTGGGAAAAACGGGTATACTAGGCTCAAATGGGAAACGAGGTGTTTGTTCATGCTGGATTTGGGCTGTGTGGTCATGGCGGCGGGGAACGCCGCCCGGTTTGGGGAGAATAAGCTGGCGGCCAAGCTCCAGGGCCGGAGCCTGATTCTCCGGGCGCTGGAAGCGGTGCCCGCGGAGTGCTTTCACCGGGTGGTGGTGGTGACCCAGTACCCGGAGATTATGCGCTTGGCGGAGGAGTTTCACTTTGCCGCCGTCCACAACGGTCATCCCGATTACGGCATCAGCCACACCATCGCCCTGGGGCTGACGGGGCTGCGGGACTGCGGCGGCGTGTGCTTTCTGGTCAGCGACCAGCCCCTGCTGAAACGGGAGACTGTGGCCCGGCTGGCCCGCCTCTGGCAGTCCCATCCGGAGCGCATCGCGGCTCTGGGCCACAAGGGCGTCCGGGGGAATCCCTGCATCTTTCCCGCCCGGTTTTACCCGGAGCTGCTGGAGCTGCGGGAGGACCACGGCGGAAACACCGTCATCCGCCGCCATGAGGAGGAGCTGATCCTTCTGGAAACCGCCCCGGAGGAGCTGACGGATGTGGATACCCGTCCGGCGATGCGGGAAATGGAGGACAGGCTTTTCTAGGGCCGCGCCCTCACCTGCGGCTGTAGGGGGTGTTTTCCAGAGGCAGGCTGGTGCGGAAGGTTCCGTCGTAGCGGTAGTAGGCGTCGGCGATGGCGGGGGCGGTGGGGATGGAGGTAATTTCCCCCACGCCGATGGCCCCGCAGGCCACGTCCAGCCCCTCCTTCTCCACCACGATGGGGAGAATCTCCGGGATCTGATTGGCCCGGAACAGGCCCAGAGTGCCGAATTTCGCCGTGGGCCGGCAGTCCGTCAGGGGATACCGCTCCGTCAGGGCGTAGCCCATGGACATCACCACGCCGCCCTCGATCTGCCCCTCCACCGAGAGGGGATTTACCGCCTTGCCCACGTCGTGGGCGGCGATCATCTTCTGGATTTTTCCGTCCTCGCCCAGGATACATACCTGGGTGGCATAGCCGTAGGCGATATGGCTGACGGGGTTGGGCACGTCCGCCCCCAGAGGGTCGGTTTTCCCCAGATATTCCCCGTAAAACTCCCGGCCCTCCAAAGAGGCAAGATCTCCGCCCGTCAGGGCGGTTTTCAGATCCTGGCAGGCACGGCGGCAGGCCTCTCCGGTAAACAGGGTCTGCCGGGAGCCGGAGGTGGTGCCGGAATCCGGGGCGGCGTAGGTATTGGAGCGCTCGTAGACGATTTTATCGGGGGACAGCCCCGTTTGCTGGTAAATCATCTGGGTCAGCACCGTGCCCAGGCCCTGGCCGATGCAGGAGGCCCCGGCGAAGACGTGGACCTTTCCGTCCCGTACTGCCAGCCGCACCCGGCCTGTATCCGGAATGCCCACGCCCACGCCGGCGTTTTTCATGGCGCAGGCGATGCCGGCGTAAGGGGCCGCGTCGTAATAGGGCTTCACCGCCTCCAAGGTCTCCGCCAGTCCAGTGGACTGGTCCACAATCTGGCCGTTGGGCAGCTCCTGGCCGGGGCGGATGGCGTTGCGCCAGCGGATCTCCCAGGGGGAGATGCCCACCAGGTCCGCCATCTGGTTCAGCAGGCTCTCAATGCAGAAGCAGGTCTGGGTCACGCCGAAGCCCCGGAAGGCCCCGGCGGGGGGATTGTTGGTGTAGTAGGCCCAGCCGTCGATCTCGAAATTCTGGTAATTATACGGCCCCGCGGCGTGGGTGCAGGCCCGTTCCAGAACCGGGCCGCCCAGGGAGGCGTAGGCCCCGGTGTCGGCGATGACCTCCGCCGCCACGCCCTGGATGATGCCGTTTTCGTCGCAGCCGATGGAAAATTCCATCTCCATAGGGTGCCGCTTGGGGTGAATCAGGAGGCTTTCCGCCCGGGTCAGCTTCACCTTCACCGCCCGTTTGGTCAGGTAGGCCACCAGGGCCGCGTGGTGCTGGACGGTCACGTCCTCCTTGCCGCCAAAGCCCCCGCCCACCAGGCAGTTGCGGACCTTCACCAGCTCCGCCGGGAGGCCCAGCATGACCATNATCTCGTGCTGGGTGTCNTAGGCNCCCTGNTCGGTGGAGAGGACCATGACNCCCTCCCCGTCNGGATAGGCCACGGCGCATTCCGGCTCCAGAAAGGCGTGCTCNGTCCAGGGGGTGGAGAAGCGCTGNGAGAGGACGTGCTTGGATTTGGCGATAGCCATGGCGGGGTTTCCCCGCTGGATGTGTTTGTGGGTCANNAGGTTGCCGGAGCGGTGNACCANGGGCGCGTCGGGAAGCATGGCTTCCCTGGGNCTGCGGACGCAGGGCAGCTCCTCGTAGTCCACCTTCACCAGCGCCTTGGCCTGGGCCAGGATCTCCTGNGTCTCGGCGGCCACAATNCAGATGGCGTCCCCTAAGTAGTGGGTGATTTCCCCTACGGGNATCATGGTGTCCCAGTCCCGCACCANATGNCCCACCTTGACGCTGCCGGGAATGTCCCCGGCGGTGAAGACGCCCACCACGCCGGGGAGGGCCAGGGCCTCCTCCTTGTGGATGGCNAGAACTCTGGCCCNGGGGTANTGGGANCGGACGGCGCTGGCGTAAATCATGCCGTCCAGATAGATATCGTCGGGGTAGAGGCCGGTGCCTGTCACCTTTTCCCGCACGTCCACCCGGGGGACGCGGGCTCCCAGGGACCAGTCGGTGGGGGCGGGAGGGATAACGCCGGAGCGCAGCACCTCCGCCGCCAGCAGAATGCCGTCGATGATCTTCACATAGCCGGTGCAGCGGCAGATGTTGTTCCGGATGGCGAAAGCGGCCTCCTCCCGGGTGGGGTTGGGATTTTTATCCAGCAGCCCCTTGGCGGAGAGGATCATGCCGGGGATGCAGAAGCCGCACTGCACCGCCCCGGCCATGCCGAAGGCGTAGGTGTAGGCCTCCCGCTCAAAGTCCGACAGCCCCTCCACCGTGAGGATATTTTTTCCCTCCAGCTTGCCGGTCTGGGGAATGCAGGCCTTGGTGGGCTTGCCGTCGATCAAGACGGTGCAGGTGCCGCAGGCCCCCTCGCTGCACCCGTCCTTCACGGAGGTGAGGCCCAGCTGGTCCCGGAGGAAGCGGATGAGCTTTTGATTGTTTTCGGCGGACACGGTTTGTCCGTTGACGGTAAAGACTGCCATAGGAACCTCCTGTGGTAAACGTCCCCCGGAGCGGACGCCGGATGGACCGGGAGCCGGAAAAGGTTGACCTTTTCCGGCGATTTGCTACATTATACAATAAAACCCCAAAAAGCGCAATGGTTCCTTGGGGTTTCCGCTATTCTATATAAAAAATAACGCCGTCACAGCGGCTCCAGCTCCCAGCCTACCGCCAAAGCCCCCCGGCGGACGGAGATATGGGCGGTATCCGCCAGAATGTGGTTGCTGACGCCCAGGGGGAAGTCGGGGGTAAGGGCGGCGCCAGCCAGGGGATACTGGAAGCCCGTTTCCACCACCCCCTCCGCCCGGTCCCCCAGGCAGAAGGCGGAAAAGAGGCCCCACTCCACGGTTTTGACGATGTCCAGCCCCTCGTTCTCGATGACGGTCCAGACGAAATCCCGGTCGTAAAGCCAGCCTCTGGCTCCCCGGCGGCGGAGGAACAGCAGGCTTTGCAGGTTGGCCAGGGTGTGGTCCAGCCGCCGCCCCCCGGTGCCGCCGTAGAGGAAAAACTCCCCGCAGCCCCGGTCCAGCCCCAGGCGGATGGCCGCCAGGGTGTCGGTGTCGTCCTTCTCCACCGGGAGCCGGAGNATGGGGGCGGTTTCCTCCGGATCAGGGGTCAGGGAGTCGAAATCCCCCAGCAGCAGATCCGGCGCGATCCCCGCTTTCCGGCAGGCCAGAAGCCCCCCGTCGGCGGCGACAACCAGATCCCCGGGGGCGGGAGCCTCCCGGAGACCGTAAAAATCCCCGGCGGCGAAGATAAAGCAGCGGGACATAGACGCGCCTCCCTTCCAATTTCTATCAGCATACCACGAATTTCGCGGATGCGCAACCGGGACCGTTTGCCAAAGGCGGCGGAATGTGATACACTATATNCATCATCATTTGCGGAGAGAAAGGAGCGCCCTATGCGCGTTATGGCTATCGACTACGGAGACGCCCACACCGGAGTGGCCGTCTCAGATCCTACGGGGCTTCTGGCGGGCTTTACCACCGTTATCACCGCCTACCGGCCGGAGGCGGTTTCCGCCAAAATCGCGGAGCTGGCCGCGGAGCACGGCGCGGAGGAGCTGGTGCTGGGCCACCCGATCAATATGGACGGCACCCTGGGCCCCA
Source organism: Oscillibacter sp. (assembly GCA_014799855.1). GTDB lineage: Bacteria > Bacillota > Clostridia > Oscillospirales > Oscillospiraceae > Oscillibacter. The sequence goes on along the minus strand of JAAVHG010000046.1, from coordinate 23,652 downwards.
GGGCGGAGAAGGCGGAGGCCCTGGCGGAGCTTCTCCGGGAGGAGACGGGACTTCCCGTCCGCCTCTGGGACGAGCGCCGCACCACGGTGGACGCCCACCAGATCCTCTTTAATAACGGCAAAAACGCCAAGAAGCGGAAAAAGGTGGTGGACGCTGTGGCCGCCGCCCTGATTCTGGAGGGATATCTCACCTATAAAAAAAGCCCCCCGCGGGGCGAAGCGCAGGAGGACCGCGTATGAGCCGCAAAACCGCGATTGTCACCGGAGGAAGCTCCGGCATAGGACTGGCCATTGCCCGAAAGCTGCGGGGCCAGGGCGTTCAGGTCTGCGTCTTCGACATCCAGCCGCCGCCGGAGGATTTTCTCTATTTTCCGGTGGATATCCGCCGGACGGAGGAGATTCAGGCCGCCGTCTCTCAGATTCCGGCGGTGGACATTCTGGTCAATAACGCCGGGGTCTATTTTGAAAAATATTTGGAGGACACCACCGACGGGGAGATAGACCGGATGGTGGACGTCAATATCAAGGGCACCTACCGCGTGACCCGCGCCGTCATCGGCAAGCTCAAGGCGGCCCGGGGCTGCGTTATCATCATCGCTTCCTGCCTGGGCGTGGCGCCCGAATTGACTTCTCCGCTGTACTGCGCTACCAAGGCGGGGCTGATNATGCTGACCAAATGCCTGGCNCAGCANTACGCGGACTGCGGAGTGCGGGTCAACTGCGTCCTGCCCGGNCCCACCGACACGCCGCTTCTGCGGTTTCCCGACGAGGCCGCCGCCCNCCGGTGCGCGGAGCGCGTTCCCCTCCGGCGGNTCGGGAGGCCGGAGGACGTGGCCAATATGGCGGCTTTCCTTGCCAGCGGCGAGNCGGGCTACGTCACNGGGGGCGCGTTCCCCGTGGACGGCGGCGTNTCCTCCACCAGCATGTACTCGAAATAAGGGAAAACCGGAAGCCCAGCGGGGCTTCCGGTTTCTTCCATATTACCGCTGATCCACAACCACTTCCGCCGGGGGATAGTCCAGCTGCCAGGGGTCGCTGAGGAGGCCGTGGAGATACCGCAGGGCGGAGGCGAAGTAGAACCCGTCCACAATCCGCTCGTCNGTGACAAAGTTGCAGTCCAGATACTTCTTCCGGGCCACGCTGCCGTCCCGCTGGGGCTCCAAAACCCGCCGCTTTTTGCCGAAGGCGCAGAACACCGGCACGTTGCCGAAGTCGTAGAGGTGGTGGTAGATGGGCGGGATGCCCAGGGAGGCCATGGAGGTGACGAACAGGGACCCGTGGAAGGGGGAGAGCNTGGTCAAAAACCGGGGCAGGAGGCCGAAATANTCCATCACCTGNAAAATCAGCACAAAGANCCGCAGCATAGGCCCTGGGATCAGGTTCATGGTCCAGGCCAGCTTGTCGAAGCCGCTGTCCAGGGGGGAGTCCTTCACCTGCTGCACCTTCATGTTGAATTTCTGATAGACCATTTCCGCCGTGTCCGCCGGGTCAAAGTCCACCTTGATGACCGTGTCCGGGGAGTGGACCGACATTTCCTTCTTGATGGTCATGTTGACCTCAATCAGCCGTTCCCGGCTGTAGTTCCGCTGTCCGGCGATGAAGCGGTTCAGCCCCGGATACCGGGCGCAGGAGCGGACGTAGGCNGCCAGCAGCACATGGAGGACGCCGAAGCTTTTCAGGCCCTCCCGCCGCTTNGCCGTGATGTAACGGTCCATTTCCGAGGTTTCGATGTGGTCCTCNAAGAAATTCTGGGAGGTGTTGCGGGTTTTCATGATNAAGGGGGAGACGGCGAAGATGGGGGAGAGGGTTCTGAGCCGCCGCCCGTCGTTCCGGTCGCCGAAGCCCCGGATATGCTCTCCCGGCGCGGGGGCCCGCTTCCGCATGGCCAGGGATACCAGCAGCAGCGCCCCCATGCAGAAGAGGACGGAGATCTCCGGAAGCCAGTCGTGGAGGGGCCATCCGGCCTTCTGGGTGTCCTCCACGAAGATGTGGTACAGCAGGGGGAGGCCGAAGAGGAGCCACAGGAGCTTCTGGGTGGGCACCCGCCCCGTCACCGTCAGGGTGTAGAGAACCGCCACCAGGGCGTACAGCAGCAGNCATAGGACCGTATGGAGCCGGGAGGGAAAGCCCAGGGCCTTCACGGCGAAGAACACGCANCCCAGCCACACGGGGATGGCGGTGCGGTACAGCCGGTCNCGGCCGTCCCGGAGGAGAATCAGCACGAAAGACAGGTTCGCCGCCAANGGCAGGAGGATTTGGAGCCACAGCATGGACCGGGAGAGCTGGGGTTCTCCCGCGGCCCAGAGGATGCGCGCCACTGCCGAGCAAACCATGCAAAGCGCCGATAGGGCGGCCAGGGCGTTTATCCCCGGCAGGTAATAGATGGTTGTCTTTTTCATAGCGAGCATAGTATAGCACAATTTTCCACAATAGGAAAGATTTTTTTTGCCTCTCTTGCAATCGGGGGGAGGATATGGTACAATCGAACCGTAAATAATGGGCAGATTATGGGGAGACTGAACGCAGAGACAAAACGGCGGAAAGAGGATCTTCCCCAGCCTCAGACAGCGGCGGAATGCCCCGTGAATTGTGAGGAGGATATGTAATGAACGCATATATTCAGCGAGTGATCGACAGCGTAAAGGCCAANCACGCCGANCAGCCGGAGTTCGTCCAGACGGTGGAGGAGGTCTTCACCTCCCTGGAGCCGGTGGTGGAGAAGCACCCGGAGTATGAAAAGGCCTGCCTTTTGGAGCGGATGGTGGAGCCGGAGCGGACCATCACCTTCCGGGTCACCTGGATGGCGGACGACCAGACCTGGCACACCAACACCGGCTACCGCTGCCAGTTTAACGGCGCCATCGGCCCCTACAAGGGCGGCCTCCGGTTCCAGAAGAACGTGAACCTCAGCATTGTCAAGTTCCTGGCCTTTGAGCAGACCTTCAAAAACGCCCTGACGGGCCTGCCCATCGGCAGCGGCAAGGGCGGCAGCGACTTTGACCCCGCCGGAAAGTCCGACGGCGAGATTATGCGCTTCTGCCAGTCCTTCATGACCGGGCTCTACCGCTTCATCGGCCCCGACGTGGACGTTCCCGCCGGAGATATCGGCGTGGGCACCCGGGAGATCAGCTACCTGTTCGGCCAGTACCGCCGCCTCCGGGGCGCGTGGGAAAACGGCGTTCTTACCGGCAAGGATTTCGCCTCCGGCGGCTCCCTGGTCCGGCCCGAGGCCACTGGCGTGGGCTCTGTGTACTATCTGGAGAACGTGCTGAAGCACGAGGGGGAGACCCTGGAGGGCAAGACCATCGCCTGCTCCGGCTTCGGCAACGTCACCTGGGGCATCTGCCGGAAGGCCACGGCCCTGGGGGCCAAGGTGGTCACCCTCTCCGGTCCCGACGGCTATGTCTATGATCCCGACGGCGTGAACACCCCGGAGAAGATTGCCTACCTGGTGGAAATGCGGGCCTCCGGCCGCAACAAGGTCCAAGACTACGCGGACAAGTTCGGCGTGGAGTTCTTCCCCGGCCAGAAGCCCTGGGGGGTCAAGGCGGACGTGTGCATGCCCTCCGCCATGGAGAACGACGTGCATCTGGAGCACGCCAAGCAGATCGCGGCCAACGGCGTGAAGTATTATATTGAGGTGGCCAACATGCCCACCACCAACGACGCGCTCCAGTTCCTGATGGACCAGCCCGGCGTTATTGTGGCCCCCAGCAAGGCGGTCAACGCCGGCGGCGTGGCTACCTCCGCCCTGGAGATGGCCCAGAACAGCGAACGCCTCATCTGGACGGAGGAGGAAGTGGATAAGCAGCTCCGCCGGATTATGGACACCATCTACACTATGAGCGTGGAGGCGGCGGAGGAGTACGGCCTGGGCTACAATCTGGTGGCCGGAGCCAACATCGCCGGGTTCCTGCGGGTGGCCGACGCCATGATGGCGCAGGGGATTTTCTAAGATTTCCCAAATAACGGCGCGGCCCGAAGGCTTGATTTTAAAAGCTGGTGATGGAATAATAGAACTTGGAGGTGATAGCGTGAATATGCAGGAAAACGTCAGGCTGATTGAGGCGTTGGAGAGCGCGGGCTGGACCGCCGAGGAGATCATCATGCTGCTGAAATTCGTGGAGAGCGGCGAGGAACAGTATAGGCCGAAGCCCAAAAGCGGACAATAAAAGAAAGGGGCCGGGGGATTGATTCCCCCGGCCCCTTTGGCGTCAAATGACGGCGCCTCAATTGCTGCCATGCGTCTACTCATCTCCCACATAAGCGCCGCCGGGCATTTCCCGGGCCCCGGCGGGACCTTTCGCGGTTTCCCCGGCCTGGGCGGTATGGGACGGCTCCGTCTGGGGCGTGATGGGAAATTCCGTGGGATTCACGACGGGCTGAGGCTGTTCCTCCTCCCCGATCATTCTCCGGATATATTCTACCACCTCATCGAGGGTTTCCGTATTGGCGATTTCCTCATAGGCGCTTTGATCGAAGAGTAAGCCGTCCACGGTTTCGGCGAAAACAAACCGCATCCCTTCGGAGAGGTAGAGGGAAGCCAAATCCGCGTAGCAGAAATAGTCCTCTCCGCTCCGCCAGCCGGTGTCGGGACTGGTCCATATGGGCATGAAAACGGCCTCGTCCCCCTCGTCCAAATTTGCCAGAGGTCCGGAGAGGCTGTTAACCNCNTATAGNCCTTGNCCCCCATATACAGNANGCNGTACACGTCTCCNNCGCCCAGNTNTCCCCGGAGACAGTCCGTCACCTGCACAATGGCTTTGGTGTANTACNTNTNNNTNNNNTCAACCGTCACCACGTAGTATTGCAGNTCCNGGACNNTNCCCCGGAAAATNACCGTATCTTGGGCNAANANCTCCTCCGGGGTCAGCCACNNNANNTCGAGCTGGANGCNNNCGGAGNAAGAAATTTCCTTTCCCGGNCCGGACAGNTGTCCGATTTCCGCGCCNACNGANTANGACGGGAGCGGGGANGATCNCCTGGCCGTCTATCGAATANTNGCTGCCGTCCAGGCCCCCNGCGGCCGCCCCGCCTCCGGNGTCCNCGCCGNTTGCNGGGTGGAAATTGCNTATCAGNNGGTTCCAGCGGNTNTCCCGGTTCAGGGCGAAGCCCGCCCCCAGAAGCAGAACCAGGCAGGCCGCGATGGCTCCATACCGCCGCCAATGCGGCGCTTTTTTTGTGGCTGGTTTATCCGCTTCCAGGATCTGGTCCTCCCGGACCTGGCCCACGGCGCGGAACAGCTCTTGATTGGTCATAGGTCATACCCCTCCTTGATAAGATGGGCCCGCAGGCCTTTCCGGGCCCGGTGGAGCAGGGACTTCACCTTCCCCTGGGTAAAGCCGTACCGGACGGCGATCTCNGCGATGGAATCGCAGTACCAGTACCGCCGGAGAAAGACCTTCCGNGCCGCGGCGGGCAGNGTGTCCAGATAGGCGGNNATGGCCTCNCCCAGCCGCCGGAGATCGAANGCCTCCCCCGCCGGGTCGCCGCCTACGCACTCCGCCAGCTCGTCCAGAACCGCCGTGANGCCGCCGTCCCGCCCCTGGGCGGTGTTGTAGTCGTACCGGTCCAGGGCGGTGTTTCGGGCGATGCGGCCCAGAAAGGGCCCCAGCCGTTCCGGCCTCTGGGGCGGCATGGCGTTCCAGGCCCCCAGCCAGGTGTCCCCCAGGCACTCCTCCACGTCCCGNNTGTCCCCCAGAATCCGGCGGATGACGGCGGCGCAGAAGCCGCCGTATTTGCCCGCCGTCTCCCGGAGCGCNTCNTCGGATCGGGCCCAGTACAGGGCGATGATGTCCTTGTCCTCCATAGATTTGTCCTTCCTTTCGAAAGCCGCTTTCACCTATATAGTCGGAAAGGAGGGCGGGAAGGTTTCAAACCCGTTGAAAAAATGGATAATGGACAAGTATCCATTATCCATTACCACAGCCCTTTCAGCTCCGCCAGAAGCTGGTCCGCCGTATACCGCCGCACCTGGCCNAAAGGCTCNCCCTCGTCCCAGGCGGCCCCGGCGGCATANCCNGGGAAGAGGTCCAGAGGCTGATACCGCTCCNCTGGGACGGGAGGCGCTTCCCGCCGGAGGGCCCCGCCTACGCCATCGCCGGACCGCTTGCCCCGCGCCTCCCGCCGCACCCAGTNCCGGAAAAACTCCCCGTCCGTTTCGGCGGCGGAGGCCAGAAGCTCCACGGTCCGCCGCCGGATGGGGCGGATTCGCTCAATATCCACGCCAATGGGNCCCCGGGCCGTCCCCGCCAGAACCGCGCCCNNGGTGTGGCTGAGGTTAAAGGCGGCCTCCGGGTGATCCGGGAAATAGGGTTTTTCCTGGGCGCTGAGGGCGNTTTCCGGAAGGGGCTTCCNGCCGAAGGCCTCCCTCACCGCCAGNGCCAGCGCCCCATAGGCGCACAGGGGCTCCCGCCAGAGGNCCGGTTTTGCCCGTTCCAGCCGTTNCCGCCGCTCCGGCGGCAGCAGGGNCAGAAGCCGCGCCGTCTCCTCCNCNGTCAAATCCCGGTCCAGCCGGACCGCCCATATCTCCGCCGCCATGCCTGTCCCTCCTTGCGGTANTGTTCAATATGCCCATTGTAAGCCCCGGAATCCCCGTTGTAAATCCTCTTTTTCCCGGATTTTTCCCTCCGGAGNGNGGCGAAAGAAAAAATTTTTAAATTTTTTCAGAAAAAAAGAGGAAATTTGAAATTGATGGGGTATATCTAANACGTATGAAAGTCTCCCTTTGGTATGACNGGAGGGAATCTTGGCAAAACTGAGCGAAAGGAGGGCGGGCTATGGCCTTTCCCCAGAGCTTTTTGGACGAGCTGACGGCCCGCTCCGATATTGTGGACGTGGTGGGCGGCTACGTCCAGCTGACCCGGAAGGGGGGCAACCTCTTCGGCCTCTGNCCCTTCCACAGNGANAAGACCGGNTCCTTCTCCGTNTCNCCGGACAAGCAGATCTANTACTGCTTCGGCTGNAAAAAGGGCGGCGGCGTGGTGAATTTCATCATGGAGGAGGAAAACCTCACCTTCCCCGACGCGGTGCGCTTCCTGGCCAAGCGGGCCGGGATGGAGGTGCCCGAGGAGGAGGGGGACCGGGANGCCGGACGNAGGCGCGCCCGGCTCCTGGACCTGAACCGGGACGCCGCCCGGTTTTACTACCNGACCCTNCANACNCCCCAGGGGGAGGCGGTGCGGGAGTACCTGGCCCGCCGCCGGATACGAAAGGCCACGGCGGTGAATTTCGGCATGGGGGCCGCCCCCAACGCCTGGGACGCNCTGCTGGACGCNATGACCCAAAAGGGCTACANCAAGGCGGAGCTGCTGGACGCGGGCCTNGTGGTGGACAACAAGAAGGGCGGGTTTTANGACAAGTTCCGGAACCGCCTCATGCTTCCGGTGGTGGACACCCGGGGNGACGTGGTGGCCTTTGGCAGCCGGGTGCTGGACGGGTCNGAGCCGAAGTATATGAATTCNCCGGAAACCCCGGTCTATTCCAAGCGCCGGGTATTATATGGATTAAATCTGGCAAAAAAGACAAAGCGGCCCAATATCATCCTATGTGAGGGCAATCTGGATATCGTCACCCTCCACCAGGCGGGGTTCGACAACGCCGTGGCCTCCATGGGCACGGCCCTGACGGTGGAGCAGACCCGGCTTCTCTCCCGGTTTACCAAGGAGCTGGTCCTCTGCTACGACAACGACAACGCCGGAAAGGTAGCCACGGAGCGGGCCCTGCAGATTCTGAACGGGTCCGAGTTCACCGTCCGGGTCCTCCAGCTGCCCCGGCGGCGGGCGGAGAACGGGGAGCTGGTGAAGCAGGACGCCGACGACTTCATCAAATTCCAGGGCCGGGACGCCTTTGAAAGCCTCCTCTCCGGCAGCGGGAACGGCGTCGAGTTCCGGATGGAGCAGGTGGCGGCCAAGTACGACCTGTCCGGCGACGAGGACCGGGCGGCTTACAGCCGCGAGGTCAGCGAAGTCATCGCCGGCCTCCCCAGCCCCGTGGAGCGGGAGATTTACGCCGCGCGGGCGGCGGAGCTGGCAAATATCACCCCGGAGGCCATGAAGCTGGAGGTGCAGCGGGCCTTCAAGCGGAAGACGGGCCAGGAGAAAAAGCGNCAGCTTCGGCAGGACTTGAATCCCGCCGCCCAGCTCCAGCCCAAGGAGCGGACGCTGCGCTATGAAAATCTCCGCTCGGCCCGGGCGGAGGAGGGGGCCCTTCGGCTTCTGCTTTTGGACGAGAGCCTGTTCGGCCCCGGCTGCCCCCTGCAAGAGGAGGATTTCTCCTCGCCCCTTCTGGGGAGGGCCTTCGGCCTTCTCCGGCAGGCGGGGGCGGCGGGCAGGCCGGTGAACCTGGGCGCGCTGGCGGGGGAGCTGGCGGCGGAGGAGATGAACCACATCGCCGCCGTGTGCCAGCAGCCGGAGTCGGCGAAAAACGCCCCCCAGGCCCTGGCGGACTACATACGCATTATACGGACGGAGGCCGCCAAACGGCGGGGGGAGGCAAAGGACCCCCTGCTGGCGGCCACGGAGAAATATAAAGAAAAAAAGGGAGGAAAGCGGTATGGATCATAAAAAGGAGCAGAAGGAGCTGGCGGCGGAGGAGCTGGAGCGGATGCCGGGCGCCGCGCCGGCCGCGGCGGAGGCCAAGGAGGCTTCCCCGGCCGTCATGACCGACGAGGAGGCCAAGAAGGCCGGCATTCTCCGGCTGGACGATAAGCAGGTGGCGTCTCTGCCCGCCGCGTCGTGGCTGGCGGGGAACGAGAAGCTGCGGGAGCTTCTGGCCAAGGGCCGGAAGAAGGGGAAGCTGGAGTCCGCCGAGCTGATGGAGGCCGTGGACGATCTGAACCTGGAAAGCGAGCAGATGGACCAGCTGTACGACTCCCTGGAGGCGCTGAATATCGACATCAGCGCCGAGGAAAACCTCCTGCCGGAGCTGCCCGACGACGAGCCCGCCGCCGAGGAGATCGCCGACGTGGAGGAAGAGGAGCTGGTTGACCCCAACACCCTGGTCAACAACTTCTCCATCGACGATCCCGTCCGCATGTACCTGAAAGAGATCGGCAAGGTGCCCCTGCTGACCCCCGACGAGGAGGTGGCCCTGGCCCAGGCCATGTCCGCCGGAAACGAGGCGGCCCCCAAGCTGGAGGAGATCAAGCGCCTCCGGGCGGCGGGGGAGGCCGTGGACGCGGAAGAGGAGGCCCGGCTGAAAAAGGACTACCGGGCCGGGGAGAACGCCAAGCAGAAGCTGGCGGAGGCCAACCTCCGCCTGGTGGTGTCCATCGCCAAGCGCTACGTGGGCCGGGGGATGCTGTTCCTGGATCTGATCCAGGAGGGCAATCTGGGCCTGATCAAGGCGGTGGAGAAGTTTGATTACACCAAGGGCTATAAATTCTCCACCTACGCCACCTGGTGGATTCGCCAGGCCATCACCCGGGCCATCGCCGACCAGGCCCGCACCATCCGGATTCCCGTCCATATGGTGGAGACTATCAACAAGGTTATCCGGGTCAGCCGCCAGCTTTTGCAGGAGCTGGGCCACGACCCCTCTCCCAACGAGATCGCCGCGGAGATGAACATGCCGGTGGATAAGGTCCGGGAGATTTTGAAAATCGCCCAGGAGCCCGTGTCCCTGGAAACCCCCATCGGCGAGGAGGAGGACTCCCACCTGGGAGACTTCATTCCCGACGAGGGAGCCAGCGAGCCCAGCGAGGCCGCCAGCTTTACCCTGCTGAAGGAGCAGCTGATGGACGTCCTCTCCACCCTGACCCCCAGGGANGAGAAGGTGNTGAAGCTCCGCTTCGGCATTGAGGACGGCCGCACCCGCACCCTGGAAGAGGTGGGCAAGGAGTTCAACGTCACCCGGGAGCGCATCCGCCAGATCGAGGCCAAGGCCCTGCGGAAGCTGCGGCACCCGTCCAGAAGCAAGAAATTGAAGGATTTTTTGAATTGACCATAGAAGCTGAGAGTTTCCCCTTGCTTCGGCGCAGCTTTGGGGTCCCCACCGGAGCCCAGCGAAGCGGGTCCGGTGGGGAGAGGAGGAAGGAACGGAGCTGGAGCGGAATTTTCGGCGTTAGCCGGAAATGGAGCGGCGGAGTTCCTTCCGACGACGGGGGCCTGCCCAATCCGGCAGGCTTCTCCTTTTGGGGATGAAAGAGAGGAGAGAACCATGGATTACCAGGAGATCACCCGCCGGATGCACGGCGGACAGCTGTATTTCTGCGACGAGCCTGCTCTCCAGGAGGAGCAGATGAAACGGCTGGATATGCTTTTCGCCTATAACCAACTGCCCCCCAGCCGCAGGGAGGAGAAGGCGGCGCTGCTGAAAGAGATGTTTGCCGAGATCGGGGAGGGCTGTTATATCGAAACGCCCTTCCAGGCCAACTGGGGCGGGAAATTCGTCCATTTCGGCAGTCATATCTACGCCAATTTCAACCTGACCCTGGTGGACGACACCCATATTTATGTAGGGGACCACTGCCTTTTCGGGCCGAACGTCACCGTCTGCACCGCCACCCACCCCATCCACCCGCCTCTTAGAAGCCGGGANGCGCAGTACAACCTGCCGGTGACGATTGGGGAAAACGTGTGGATTGGGGCCAACAGCATGATTCTTCCCGGCGTGACCATCGGGGACAACTCCGTCNTCGGCGCGTGCAGCGTGGTGACGANGGNCATCCCNGCCAATGTGGTGGCCATGGGGTCCCCCTGCCGGGTNGTCCGGGAGATCNGCGAAAGGGATTACGAATACTATTANCGGGACCGGAAGATCGATCTTTAATTTACCGNNATATATTGGAGGANTACATGGAAATGAAATACCGGACNCTGGGCCGCACCGGCATCCGGGTCAGCGAGATNGGCNTNGGCTGCGAGGGNTTCNTGGAAAAGNCCTATGAGGAGGTCNAGGCCATGGTGGACGCCATGGAGGAGCTGGGCGTCAACTGCATCGACCTCTACACNCCNAANCCGGTNTTCCGGGAGTATCTGGGCCGNGCCATGGCGGGNCGCCGGGAGAAATTTGTTTTGCAGGNCCACCTCTGCTCCGTCTGGCAGGACGGCCAGTACAAGCGCACCCGGAACATCGGGGAAGTGAAGGANGGCTTCACAGAGCAGNTGCGGCTGCTGGGCACGGACTACGCGGAGATCGGCATGATCCACTATGTGGACTCCCTGTCCGACTGGGAGACGGTACATAACGGCCCCGTGATGGCCTATGCCCAGGAGCTGAAAGCGGCGGGNACCATCCGCTCCGTGGGCCTGTCCAGCCANAACCCGGAGGTGGCCCTGGCGGCGGTGAATACGGGCTTGATCGACGTGCTGATGTTCAGCGTGAACCCTTGCTACGATTTGCAGCCNGCCGGGGAGGACGTGGANCAGNTGTGGGCGGAGTCCGCCTATGAAAAGCCCNTGGTGAACATGGACCCCCAGCGGCAGGCGCTGTACGAGGCCTGCCAGCGGCTGGGCGTGGGCATTACGGTGATGAAGGCCTTTGGCGGCGGGGACCTCCTCAGCGAATATTCCCCGGCGGGGAAGGCCCTGACCCTGTACCAGTGCNTCCANTACGCCCTGGACCGGCCCGGCGTNGCCAGCATCATGTCCGGGGCNAGGAATCTGAACGAGCTGCGGATCAGCGCCGCTTTCGCCTCCGCCCCGGCGGAGGAGCGGGACTACGCCTCGGCCCTGGCGGCCCTGCCCAAGATCAGCTGGGTGGGCCACTGNATGTACTGCGGCCACTGTGCCCCCTGCCCCANGGAGATCGACGTGGCCTCCGTCACCAAATTCCTGAATCTGGCCAAGGCNCAGGGGTCCGTCCCGGANACNGTCCGGGAGCATTACGCCGTCCTGCCCCACAAGGCGGCGGAGTGCGTGGGCTGCGGGGCCTGNGAAAAGCGGTGNCCCTTCCAGGTGCCGGTGGTGGAGAACATGCGCCAGGCGGCGGAGATCTTCGGCGCGTAAGAGCAAGCGGTTCCCTAAAAATTGGAAAAACCGGAGGGCCGGAAAGCGCATGGGAGGCGTTTTCCGGCCCCTTTGCCGCGCCGGCGGCGGGAAGAGGAAACCGCTTTTGGCCCGGTTTCCTTCGTGTTAACGATAATCCACAAAAAAGATGTCAAAAATTTGGACGAAATCACCTTGACAGGGGGATTTCTTGAGCTTATAATACAACCTTGCCAACGGATAACGGCGCCCGTCCCGGTTTGCCTGCTCCCGAAGAGAAAGAAGACTCCCTGAGACGAGACCGCTTCCGGCGTTTGCCCAGGGGGAGAAGCGCCTTGGGCGGCAGAAAGCGCCAGGGCGTTTTTTTGCGCCCTTCGCGCGGGAACCGGCCGTGCTTTTCCGTTCCCAGGAAGGGGAGAGGCGGCGGCATTCATTATCTGTAACCGTTCTTTGGCGGCGGTTATGGCACGAAAGGAAGTCAGTGGAACAATGGAACGAAAAAAACGGGCGGTGCGGCTGACCATGTTTGGCTGTGCCGCGCTGCTTTTCCTTCTGGGGGCCCTGTTGACCGGAGGGGGAGAGCACCACGAGTCCATCCAGGAGACCATGCGGGACGCGGTGCTCCATACCACCGCGAAAATCGGCCTCCCGGGGATAGAGGTGAATCCGGGGCTGGTCTCCGCCTTCACCGTGTCGGGAGTGCTGATTCTCCTGGCCCTGCTGGTGCGGCTGCTGGTGATCCCCCGGTTTCAGGTCCAGCCCAAGGGCCTGCAGCTGCTGTTGGAGCAGCTGGTGGGCCTGTTTGACGGGCTGGCGAAATCCAACAGCCCCCACAAAAACCGCTTTCTGGGGGCCTACGTTTTCACCGCCGGAACCTACATCTTCGTGGGGACGATTTTTGAGCTCTTCGGCGTTCAGGCCGTCACCACCCATGGGGAGTCCATTTCCCTGCCGGCCCCCCTCTCGGACATTAACGGGGCCATTGCCCTGGGGGTGCTGTCCTACTGCGTCATCCTCTCCGGCGGCGTGGCCGCCAACGGGCTCAAGGGCGTGGGGATGACCTTGAAGGATTTTTCCCTGCCCATTTCCATGAGCTTCCGCCTCTTCGGCGCGCTCCTCAGCGGCGCGCTGGTGACGGAGCTGGTCTATTACTATATTCATCTGAGCTTTGTCCTGCCGGTNGTGGTGGGNGTGCTGTTCACCCTGCTCCACGCCCTGATCCAGGCCTACGTGCTTACCATGCTGACGGCCCTCTTCTACGGGGAGGTGTCGGAGCCCGCTCCCAAGAAGGAGAAGAAACCCAAGAAAAGCCAGGTCCGGGAGGCCCCCGGCCAGACCCATTCATAAATAATTTGGAGGAATTTACGATGAAAAGCATTTTTAAGCATGTCTTTGCCCTGTTGCTGCTGGCCCTGCTGGTATCCGCCGCCGTGGTTCCCGCCTGCGCCGCCGGCCCTGGGGACGCCGGAGAGGCCGTCGTCACCGCGGAGGCGGCGGAGGCCGCCACCACCAGCGCCAAGGCCTGGGCCGCCGCCCTGGCTATCGGCCTCGCCGCCGGAGCCGGAGCTATCGGCATGGGCATCGCCATCGCCAAGGCCGCGGACGGCATCTCCCGCCAGCCGGAGGCCGACGGCAAAATCCGCACGGCGCTGATGCTGGGCCTGGTCTTCGTGGAGACCGCCATCATCTACGCGCTGATTGTGGCCATTCTGATCATCTTTGTCCTGTAATGGGATTCCATGGGATTTCTGGATAAAAAGGGGCGGGTGTTATGCCGTTAAATATCAATTTTCAGCAGATTTTTCTGCATCTGTTTAACTTCACCCTGCTGTTCGCGGCCCTGTACTTTCTGCTCTACAAGCCGGTGCGGGACTTTATGAACAAGCGGAGGGACTATTACGCCGACCTGGACCGTCAGGCCCAGGAAAAGCTCTCCCAGGCGGAGGAGCTGCGGCGGCAGTATGAAAAGAAGCTGGCCGACGCCGGGGAGGAGATCCAGGTCAAGTGCGATCANGCGCTGCAAAGCGCCATGGACACCGCCCAGCAGCAGCTCCTTCAGGTCCAGACGGACGCCTCCCACATTATGGCCTCCGCCCGGGCGGAGGCTCAGGCGGAGCGGGAGCGGATTCTCCGGGAGGCCCGGTCGGAGATCTCCGAAATGGTGACGCTGGCGGCGGAAAAGCTTCTGACCGCCGATACCTCCGCGGCCTACGACCAGTTTTTGAACGCGGCGGGGAGGAGCGAGAAGGATGGCTGAGGCGAAAAAGCGGGCGGTTCTCCGGGCCCCCAATCCCCCCAGCCAGGAGCAGGAGGAGCGGTTTCTCGCCTTTCTGCGGGAGAAGTACGGCCCGAATGTGACGCTGGACTGGGAGCGCTCCAACGCGCCCGGCTTCCGTCTGGAAGTGGATATGGACATCTACGACTGGACGGCGGCGGGAAAGCTGCGGCAGCTGCGGGATATGCTCTCGGAGCTTCCCGGCGGCCGGAAGGACGTCATCCCCCTGGTGAAGGAGGCGGTGCAGAACTGGACCCCCCGGGTTCTGGCGGAGGAGCTGGGCACCGTCACCGCCATCAGCGACGGCATCGCCACGGTTGAGAAGCTGGACGACGTGGCCTACGGGGAGATCCTTCTCTTTGAGGACGGCGTTCGGGGCATGGTGCAGGATCTCCGGGAGCATGAGACCGGCTGCATCCTCTTCGACAGCGGCGACGGCATCGCCCAGGGGAGTCTGGTCCGCCGCACCGGAAAGACGGCGGGCGTTCCCGTGGGCGACGCCCTGATTGGCCGGGTGGTGGACGCCCTGGGGGCTCCGCTGGACGGCCAGGGCCGCGTCTCCACCCACGAGTACCGGCCCATTGAAAACCCCGCGCCGGGGATTTTGGACCGCAGCGGCGTCCGGCGGCCATTGGAGACGGGGATTCTGGCTATTGACTCCATGTTCCCCATCGGCCGGGGCCAGCGGGAGCTGATCATCGGCGACCGCCAGACCGGCAAGACCGCCATCGCCCTGGACACGATCCTGAACCAGCGGGGGAAGGACGTGATCTGCATCTACGTCTCCATCGGCCAGAAGGCCAGCGCCGTGGCCCAGCTGGTGAAGACCCTGCAAAAGCGGGGGGCCATGACCTACACCATCGTGGTCCACGCCTCCGCCAGCGACCCGGCCCCCTTGCAGTATATCGCCCCCTACGCCGGCTGCGCCATGGGAGAGTATTTCATGGAGCAGGGCAAGGACGTGCTCATCGTCTACGACGATCTCAGCAAGCACGCTGTCGCCTACCGGACACTGAGCCTTCTGCTGAACCGCTCTCCCGGCCGGGAGGCCTATCCCGGCGACGTGTTCTATCTCCACTCCCGCCTGCTGGAGCGTTCCGCCCAGCTCAGCGAGGAGCGGGGCGGCGGCAGNATGACCGCCCTCCCCATTGTGGAGACNCAGGCGGGGGACGTGTCNGCCTACATTCCCACCAACATTATNTCCATCACCGACGGACAGATCTTNCTGGAGAGCAGCCTCTTCTTCTCCGGCCAGCGGCCGGCGGTGAACGTGGGCCTGTCCGTGTCCCGCGTGGGCGGCGACGCCCAGACCAAGGCCATGAAGTCCGCCGCCGGAGCCGTCCGGCTGGATCTGGCCCAATACCGGGAAATGGAGGTCTTCACCCAGTTCGCCGGCGATCTGGACGACTCCACCGCCNGNCAGCTGGTCTACGGCCAGGGGCTGATGCAGCTCCTCCGCCANGGCCANTACCAGCCCCTGCGGCAGTATGAGCAGGTGATTCTGCTGACGGCGGCGCTGAACCATGCCATGGAGATAGTGCCNCCCAAGGAGATCAAGGCCTTCTCCGAGGAGCTTTTGGAGCAGTTCCACTGGAAGCGCCAGGAGCTGTGCCTGCGGATTGAGTCCACGGGCCTCCTCACCAAAAAGGACCGGGAGGAGATCGTCGCTTTCACCAGGGAACGGGCCCAGGAGACGGCCCAGCGGCGGGGGTGGTAAGCCATGGCCAGCGCCAAGGAGATTAAAAGCCACATCGCCAGCGTCCGGGACACCCAGAAAATCACCAACGCCATGTACCTCATCGCCTCCACCAAAATGCGGAAGGTCAAGCGGGAGCTGGACCAGACCCGCCCCTATTTCGACGCCATTCAGGGGGAGATCAAGCGGATTTTCCGCACGGTGCGGGTAGGCGAGAANCAATATTTCTATCCGCCCTCCGGGGTGGAGCACGATCTCCCCGGGTCCTACGGCTATCTGGTCATCACCGCCGACAAGGGCNTGGCGGGAGCCTATAACCAAAACGTGCTGCGNCTTGCCCAGGAGCGNATGGTGAAGCACAGCGGGGACAATAAGCTGTTCGTGGTGGGGGAGTANGGCCGCCAGTATTATCTCAGCCGCCATATCCCCATTGANAAGAGCTTTCTCTACACCGCCCAGAATCCCACCCTCCAGCGGGCCAGGGACATCTGCGATCTGCTNCTGGATCTCTACCAGAAGCGGGAGCTGCGGAAGATCTTCGTCCTCTACACGGATCTGGCCGGNGGCATGGAGGCCACGGCCCGCTGNGTGCGGCTTCTGCCCTTCCACCGCACCCTGTTCGCCGACACGGTGGAGCGNGAGGTGAAGCAGCCCTTNCAGTTCTTCCCCAANGTGGAGGATGTGCTGGACAACATCATCCCCAGCTACGTCACNGGCTTTATCTACAGNGCCCTGGTGGACAGCTTCTGCAGCGAGCAGAACGCCCGCATGTCGGCTATGGACTCCGCCAACCGGAACGCCCAGGAGCTGCTGGACGATCTNTCCGCCCAGTTCAACCACGCCCGCCAGAGCGCCATTACCCAGGAGATCACCGAAATCTCCGCCGGGGCCCAGGCTCAGCGGAGATGAGGCCGGGTTCGTATTGACCCTATCACTGTTTGTAAAAGGAGGCTGANAGCCGTGATAAAAGGAACCATCGTCCAAATTTCCGGATCTGTGGTGGACGCGGCCTTTCCGGCGGGACAGCTGCCGAAGATTCGGGAGGCCCTCACCGTCGTCTGCCAGGGAAAGCGGCGGGTGATGGAGGTTGCCCAGCACATTGGCGATAATAAGGTCCGNTGCATTATGCTGGCGGAGAGCGAGGGCATGTCCCGGGGACTGGAGGTCGTGTCCGACGGGTCCGGNATCCGGGTGCCGGTGGGAGAGCGGACCCTTGGCCGGATGTTCAACGTCCTNGGGGACNCCATCGACGGCGGCCCGCCCATAGAGGAGGACGCGGAGCGGTGGTCCATCCACCGGAAGGCCCCGTCCTTTGACCAGCAGCGGCCCGCNGTGGANATTCTGGAGACCGGCATCAAGGTGATCGATCTCCTGGAGCCCTACCCCAAGGGNGGCAAGATCGGCCTCTTCGGCGGCGCNGGCGTAGGCAAGACGGTGCTGATTCAGGAGCTGATNCACAACGTGGCCATGGAGCACGGCGGCTATTCCATCTTCACCGGCGTGGGAGAGCGGTCCCGCGAGGGCAACGACCTCTGGCGGGAAATGCGGGAGAGCGGCGTGGCCGAGAAGACCG
Organism: Oscillibacter sp.; assembly: GCA_014799855.1. Lineage (GTDB taxonomy): Bacteria > Bacillota > Clostridia > Oscillospirales > Oscillospiraceae > Oscillibacter. The sequence goes on along the minus strand of JAAVHG010000046.1, from coordinate 6,182 downwards.
CCCTGGTCTTNGGCCAGATGAACGAGTCCCCCGGCGTCCGTATGCGGGTGGCCCTGTCGGGCCTCACCATGGCGGAGTATTTCCGGGATCAGGAGCATAAGGACGTGCTGCTCTTTATCGANAACATCTTCCGCTTTGTNCAGGCGGGCAGCGAGGTTTCCACCCTTCTGGGGCGGATGCCCTCCGCCGTGGGCTACCAGCCCACGCTGGCCCAGGANATGGGAGAGCTGCAGGAGCGGATNGCNTCTACCAAGCGGGGCTCCGTCACCTCCGTNCAGGCGGTGTACGTGCCCGCCGACNACCTGACGGACCCGGCCCCGGCCACNACCTTCTCCCANCTGGACGCGACNACCGTCCTCAGCCGGAAGATCGCCGAACAGGGCATCTACCCGGCGGTGGACCCCCTCGGCTCCACCTCCCGGATTCTGGAGGCGGACATTGTGGGCCAGGAGCACTATCAGACTGCCCGCGCGGTCCAGACTATTTTGCAGAAGTATTACGAGCTCCAGGACATCATCGCCATTCTGGGCATGGAGGAGCTGGGCGAGGAGGATAAGCTGACGGTGAACCGGGCGCGGAAAATCCAGCGGTTTTTGGCCCAGCCCACCCACGTGGCGGAGAAATTCACCGGCATCCCCGGCACCTATGTGCCCCTGCAGGAGACCCTCCGGGGATTCCAGGCCATTGTGAACGGCGATATGGACAAATATCCGGAGGCGGCCCTCTACAACGTGGGCACCATCGACGACGCGGTGAAGAAGGGGAAGACCCTGGGGGCGGAGGTCTGATGGATACCTTTCATGTGAACATTCTGGCGGCGGATAAGCGGTTTTACGAGGGGCCCTGCGAGTCCCTCGTTATCTCCACCAGCCAGGGTCAGGTCGGTATTCTGGCCCATCACAGCAACATTATTGCCGCCATTATCCCCGGCGCGCTGAAATACCGGATTCCCGGCGGCACGGACCAGATTGCCGCCGTCTCCCGGGGCTTTATCAAGGTGGAGGACAACGACGTGCTGATTCTGGCCGACACCATCGAGCGGCCGGAGGAGATCGACGCGAACCGGGCCCAGCGGGAGATTGACGAGGCGCAGGAGATTATTTTGCAGAAGAAGAGCATCCAGAGCTACAAGTCCGCCCAGGCGCGGATGGCCCGGGCGATTAACCGTTTGCGGATTAAGGCGCAGCAGGTGGACTGATGGCTTCGACCGGCTGGCCGGAGGAGCTTTTGCTTGCCCTTGCGGGCGGGGTGGAATGGCGGTCAGCGATGGCTGGTTCATTCCACCCCCCATTTTCTCTTTTTGCCGCGCCAAAAAGAGAAAACGGGCCGTGGACGGTCCAAAAGAGAAAAACCGCTCGCGCAAGCACTTCTCGGAATGACAGGTATGTCTTTAGCCCGCGGCGTGGCGCTGGCGGAGGTTTGGTGCTTCACGATACCTCTTCTCCCTATTTGCGCTGCCGCCGCTTGGCGGATGACGAGAGTTCTTCCTCTATTTGTTCTGCGGCTTTGGCGTTTGTGGGGATGAAAACTTGAGTTTTTAGTTGATTTATCTAAAATCCTTTTACTGCTTTCGTAATTTCTGTAAAATTTCCCGTCGAATGGGTGGTTGACTTTTGGGCTTGGGACCGATAAAATATCTGTAACACAGTAAAGTGCTTTTCGCTTGGGAGTTGATGCCGGGAAAAGCGGAATTTTGGGAAGGAGGACGCGTTATGGAGACCGCTCGAATGACTGCCAGCCATACTGCGTCCGCCGCTTCTTTCAGCGGTTGTTCTTCCTGCGCGCGTATGTCTTCTGCGGCTTTTGGCCGCGCCATCCTTGTATTTCTGGACGCCGGTATTCTGGCGTCCATTATTATTTGCCGCGCCCTGGCCAATCTGCTGGCGGACTTGGGACTGCTGGTAGGGATCAAGGATGAGGCCAAACCGGGAATGTTGAAGCGCGCATAGCTGTTTTGATACAGTAAAGCGGCTCCGCCCGGAAGGCGGGACCGCTTTTTTGTATGGGAATTCTGGCAGCAGATTCCAAAATATTTTTCAACAGAAGGAGAAAAAGTAAGATGAAGAAGTTTTGCAGCATCCTCTTGGCTCTGGCCCTGGTCCTGAGCCTGGCCGCCTGCGGAGGCAGCGGCGGCTCCAGCGATTCCGGCAGCTCCGGTAATTCCGGCAATTCCGGCACCAGCGCTCCCGCCGATTCCGGCAACGGTTCCGCCAGCGGCGGCGCGGCCTTCAAAATCGGCGGCACCGGCCCCCTGACCGGCGGCGCTTCCATCTACGGCATCGCCGTCCGCAACGGCGCCCAGATCGCCGTGGACGAGATCAACGCCATGGGCGGCATCCAGTTTGAGCTGAACTATGAGGACGACACCCACGACGCCGAGAAGGCCGTCAACGCCTACAACGCCCTGAAGAGCTGGGGCATGCAGCTGTCCATGAGCTCCGTTACCTCCACCCCCGCCGAGGCCACCTCTCCCATGAACTTCGAGGACCGGATTTTCGGCCTGACTCCCTCCGCCTCCTCCGTGGCCACCACCCAGGGCAAGGATAACGTGTTCCAGATGTGCTTCATCGACCCCGCTCAGGGCACCATGGCCGCCCACAGCATCGCCAACAACAACCTGGGCACCAAGATCGCCGTCATCTGGAAGAACGATGACGTGTACTCCGTGGGCATCTATGAGACCTTCATGGAAGAGGTTAAGAATGTGGGCCTGGAGGTAGTCTCCGACACCAACTTCAACGACGCCACCTCCACCGACTTCTCCGTCCAGATCGCCGACGCCCAGAGCAAGGGCGCTGACCTGGTGTTCCTGCCCATGTACTATCAGCCCGCCTCCCAGATCCTGGCCCAGGCCGCGTCTGTCGGCTACGCCCCCAAGTGGTTCGGCGTGGATGGCATGGACGGCATCCTGACCATTGAGGGCTTCGACCCCGCCATGGCCGAGGGCGTTATGCTCCAGACCCCCTTCAACGCCAGCTCTGACGACGCTGCCACCAAGGCTTTCGTGGAGGAGTACCAGAACCGTTTCGGTGAGGTGCCCAACCAGTTCGCCGCCAACGCCTATGACTGCGTGTACGCCTACAAGCAGGCTCTGGAGAACGCCGGCGCTTCCCCCGACATGAGCGCCGAGGAGCTGTGCACCATGATGATCGAGCAGTTCACCACCATGACCTTTGACGGCATCACCGGCCACGGCGCCACCTGGTCCACCGGCGGCGCGGTGTCCAAGGAGCCCACCGTTGTGGTGATCGAAAACGGCGTTTACGTCGGCCTGAACTAAACGGCAGGTATTGCGGTATTGTTGGCAAAGCGGAAAAGTATCTTTCATACTTTTTAAGTTTGCCGACGGTAAATGCCAGAGAGCGGGGAGGGCGGGAACGTCCCGCCCTCCCGTCCTTGGCGGGTATAGGAAAGCTGCCGGACCCCGGCTGTTTTCCCATACCCGCGGAAACGGGATGAACAAAAGGGTAGAAAAGAGGGGAGAGACAAACCATGAGCTTTCTGAATTTTCTCATCAGCGGATTGAGCCTGGGCAGCATCTACGCCATCATCGCCCTGGGCTACACCATGGTTTACGGCATTGCCAAGATGCTGAACTTCGCCCATGGCGACGTGATTATGGTGGGCGCGTACATCTGCTTCTTCGCGGTGTCCACCTACGGCCTCCCGCCGGTGGCGGGCGTTCTGGCGGCTATGGCGGTGTGTACGGTGCTGGGCATGGTGGTGGAGCGGCTGGCCTACAAGCCCCTGCGGCAGGCTCCATCCCTGGCGGTGCTGATCACCGCCATCGGCGTCAGCTACTTTTTACAGAATGGGGCCCAGCTGCTGTGGACCTCCAGCCCCAAGGTGTTTCCCAACATCTTCGCCCGGCAGGGGGCGGACGGCGTGGTGAAGAACAGCTTTACCCTCTTTGACGGCCAGCTGAACGTCTCCTACGTCACCGTGGTGGCTATCGCCGCCTGCGTGGTTATCATGGTGGGCCTGACCCTGTTCACCAGCTATACCAAGATGGGCAAGGCCATGCGGGCCTGCTCCGAGGACAAGGGCGCGGCCCAGCTGATGGGCATCAACGTGGACGGCACCATCTCCCTGACCTTTGCCATTGGCTCGGGCCTCGCGGCGGTGGCCGGCGTGCTGCTGTGCGCGGCGTATCCCAATCTGGTGCCTACTACCGGCTCCATGCCCGGCATCAAGGCCTTCACCGCCGCGGTGTTCGGCGGCATCGGCTCCATCCCCGGCGCGCTGCTGGGGGGACTGCTGCTGGGCGTGATCCAGATTTTCACCCAGGCCTATATTTCCATGGAGCTGGCGGACGCGGTGGTTTTCGGCGTGCTGATTGTGGTGCTGCTGGTCCGGCCCGCCGGACTGCTGGGCAAGCAGATCCGGGAGAAAGTGTGAGGCGCGTATGAAGATGAAACGTTTAACATCCATGAAGAAATCCACCCGGCGGAGCTTTTTCACCTACGCCTTTGTCATTATCGCCTTTGCGGTTTTGCAGGTAATGAACAGCCTGGGGGCCCTCAGCTTCTCCCTGCAGGGTATGCTGGTGCCCATCTGCGCCTATGTGGTCATGGCCATTTCCCTGAACCTGACGGTAGGCATTCTGGGCGAGCTGTCCCTGGGCCACGCGGGCTTTATGAGCGTGGGGGCCTTCACCGGCGTCACCACGGCCATGGCCTTGCAGAATGTCATTCCCTCCGCCCCTCTGCGGCTGGCGGCGGGCATGGCGGTGGGCGCGGTTTTCGCCGCCGTCGTGGGCTTCCTGATCGGCATTCCGGTTCTGCGGCTGAAGGGCGACTATCTGGCTATCGTCACCCTGGCCTTTGGCGAAATCATCAAGAGCATTTTTACCAACCTCTACGTAGGCGTGGACGGAGACGGCCTCCATATCCGCATCCTCTCCAACATTACCGACCTGGGGGAAGAGGGCTTCATGATCGTCAGGGGCCCTATGGGCATGGGCGGCGTAGCCAAAATCTCCACCTTCACCGCCGGATTCATTCTGGTGATGATCTCCCTGGCGGTGGTCTTCAATCTGGTCAACAGCCGGGCCGGACGGGCCATCATGTCCATCCGGGACAACCGCATCGCCGCCGAGAGCATCGGCCTGAACATCACTAAATATAAGATGATGGCCTTTGTGGTTTCCGCCGCGCTGGCTGGTGCGGCCGGGGCGCTGTTTACCATGAATTACTCCACTATGGTAGCCAGCAAGTTCGATTTCAACACCTCCATTCTGGTGCTGGTGTTTGTGGTGCTGGGAGGCCTGGGCAATATGCTGGGTTCCATCATCGCGGCGGCTCTGCTGACGATTCTCCCGGAGGCCCTCCGGAGCTTCGCCGACTACCGGATGCTGGTGTATGCCATTGTGTTGATTCTGGTGATGCTGGCCACCAACAATCCCACGCTCCGGATCTGGATTGACCAGATCACCGGGAAGCTGACCGGAAAGCGGAAGAAGGAGGCGGCTTAATATGTTGTCGAAGCTTGTACCCATTCCCTCCAGCGGCATGGTCCCGGACCGGGACGTGGGGAAGACCCCCATTTTGGAGTGTATCAACCTGGGCATCACCTTTGGCGGCCTGAAAGCGGTGGAGAATTTCAACCTCACCATCGGCCGCACGGAGATCGCCGGGCTGATCGGACCCAACGGCGCGGGAAAGACCACGGTATTCAACCTTCTGACCAAGGTTTACCAGCCCACCAAGGGCACCATTCTTCTGGACGGCAAGGACACCCACGGCATGGACACCGCCCACGTCAACCGGGCGGGCATCGCCCGGACCTTCCAGAATATCCGCCTCTTCCAGAACCTCTCCGTGGAGGACAACGTGAAGACCGGAATGGATACCCAGATGAAATACAACATGTGGGAGGGTATTTTCCGCCTGCCCAATTACTGGAAGGAGGAAAAAACCGCCCACGAGCGGGCCATGGAGCTGCTCTCCCTCTTCCACATGGAGGACATGGCCCGGGCCAAGGCCGGCTCCCTGCCCTACGGCGCGCAGCGGCGTTTGGAAATCGTCCGGGCCCTGGCGACCAATCCCTCCTTGCTGCTGCTGGACGAGCCGGCGGCGGGCATGAACCCCTCGGAGACGGCGGAGCTGATGGAGAACATCCGTAAAATCCGGGACACCTTCCAAATCGCCGTGCTGCTGATTGAGCATGACATGAATCTGGTG
>JAAVHG010000045.1 GCA_014799855.1 Oscillibacter sp. | reverse complement strand
GCGACGTGAACCCCATCCCGGTGAAAGCGGCGCTGAACCTTTTGGGCTGGCGGATGGGGGAGCCCCGCCTGCCCCTTTGTCCGCCGGGGGCGGAAAACCTGGACCGGATACGGAGGACCTTGGTCAAATACGCCCTTCTGCCGGCGGAGGAGTGAAAACGGCTCTTTTTCCCGCCGCCGCCTTGACTTTATTCTCCGCCTATGGTATACTTTGCCACGTGAAAACGCCGCCGGGACTATTTTCTGGCAGAACCTGGGCGGCAGAATCAAAACAGACAGATGGGAGACGTCATCATGGAAAGAATCAAGACCCTGGAGACCCGGAACCTCTGCGAGAGCGCCAAGCGCGGCGGCTGCGGCGAGTGCCAGACCTCCTGCCAGTCCGCCTGCAAGACCAGCTGCGGCGTGGCGAACCAGAAGTGCGAAAACGCTGGCAAATAATTTGCTTTTTGGAAAGCGCCGCCGCCCTGGCGGCGTTTTTTCCTTTGGAGGATTTATGGTACATCAATATCAGCTGAACGGCTGCAATATTGTTTTGGACAGCTGCTCCGGCTCCATCCACGCGGTAGACCCGGTGGCCTACGACGTGATCGCCATGTTTGAGACTGCCGGCCAGGAGGAAATTACCGCCGCCATGCTGGAAAAATACGGAGACCGCCCGGACGTGACCAGGGAGGAGATCCGCCAGTGCGTGGCCGACGTGCAGACTTTGAAGGACGGGGGAAAGCTCTTCTCCCCGGATACCTTCGCCCCCATNGCCGGAGAGCTGAAGGAGCGGTCGGGGGACGTGGTGAAGGCGCTGTGCCTCCACGTGGCCCATACCTGCAACCTCAACTGCGCCTACTGCTTCGCCAGCCAGGGGAAATATCATGGGCCNGATGCNGGTCATGGGCCAGATGCTGGTCATGGGCCAGATGCTGGTCATGGGGAACGGGCNCTCATGAGNTTTGCGGTGGGNAAGCAGGCTCTGGATTTCCTCATTGCCCACTCCGGAACCCGGCGGAATCTGGAGGTGGACTTCTTCGGCGGNGAGCCGCTGATGAACTGGCAGGTNGTCAAGGATCTGGTGGCCTACGCCCGCGGCAGGGAAGAGGAGGCCGGAAAACACTTCCGCTTCACCCTCACCACCAACGGAATGCTGATTGACCGGGAGGTCATNGATTTCGCCAACNGGGAGATGGACAATGTGGTTCTCTCCCTGGANGGNCGGANGGAGATCCACGACGCGCTGCGGGTGGATTACGCCGGAAAGGGCAGCTACGACCGGATTGTCCCCAAGTTTCAGGAACTNGTCAAGGCCCGGGGCGGGAAAAACTACTACATCCGGGGCACCTTTACCCACGCCAACCCGGATTTCACCCAGGACGTNTTCCACATGGCGGATNTGGGCTTCACNGAGCTGAGCATGGAGCCGGTGGTCTGCGCNCCCGGCGACCCGGCNGCNNTGACGGAGGAGGATTTGGAAACCGTCAAGGANCAGTACGAGATTTTNGCNAAGGACATGCTCCGCCGGGAGAAGGCCGGACGGCCCATCACCTTCTACCANTACATGCTGGATTTNGAGGGGGGGCCCTGCGTNTACAAGCGGGTGTCCNGCTGCGGGTCCGGCACGGAGTACATGGCCGTCACCCCCTGGGGGGACCTGTATCCCTGCCACCAGTTCGTGGGAGANGAGGCGTACAAGCTGGGNGACGTGTGGAACGGCGTNACCAACACCGCCCTGCGGGAGGAGTTCCGGGCCTGCAACGCCTATTCCCGGCCCCAGTGCGCCGGTTGCTGGGCCAAGCTCTACTGCTCCGGCGGCTGCGCCGCCAACGCNTNCCACGCCTCCGGCTCCATCCAGGGGGTCTATGAGCCGGGGTGCGAGCTGTTTAAAAAGAGGATTGAGTGCGCCATNATGATGAAGGTTGTCCAGGCGGGCCTTGCGTGAGGCCCATGGAAACGCCCATTGCCGATTTTCTGCGGAGNTACCAGCGGGCGGATATGCGCCGCTTCCACATGCCGGGGCACAAAGGCNGCGGCCCNCTGGGCTGTGAGGCCTGGGACATCACCGAGATTGCGGGGGCCGATTCCCTCTACGAGGCGGCGGGCATCATCGCCCAAAGCGAGGCCANCGCCGCCGCNCTCTTCGGCTCCGGGGCCACGCTGTACTCNACGGAGGGNTCCAGCCAGTGCATACGGGCCATGCTGTACCTGGCGCTGCAAAACCGCCCCGCCGGGACGGCTCCGGTTNTCGCGGCGGCCCGGAACGTCCANAAGGCCTTTGTCTACGCGGCGGCGCTGCTGGATTTTGAACCGGTCTGGCTGTGGCCGGAGGGAGACGGCGGGTCCCTCTGCGCCTGCCCCGTCACGGCGGAGGGGCTGGACCGGACCCTGGCCGGGATGGAGGCTCCGCCCGCCGCCGTCTATATCACCAGCCCGGATTACCTGGGGAACATGGCGGATATTCCGGCTCTGGCGGAGGTCTGCCGCCGCCGGGGAACCCTTCTTTTAGTGGACAACGCCCACGGNGCCTATCTCNGTTTTTTGGAACNATCCCTGCACCNNNTGGACCTGGGNGCGNATATGTGCTGTGACTCCGCCCATAAGACCCTTCCCGTTCTCACCGGAGGGGCGTACCTGCACATAGGGAAAGCCGCTCCGGCNNCNTTNCGGGANAACGCCAGGGCCGCTATGGCTCTCTTCGGCTCCACCAGNCCGTCNTATCTGACNCTGGCNTCCCTGGACCTTTGCAANGGGGCNNTGGCGGGAGAGGAGCCGGACCGCATCCGCGCCGCNGCCGGGAGAATGGCCGCNCTGAAACNNGAGCTGCCCAAATGGGGCTGGTCCTCAACNGGGACGGAGCCGTTAAAGCTCACCCTGGATGCCGCCGCCTATGGCCGGACGGGAGACCTTGTNGCNGAGGANCTCCGAATGGGCGGCGTGGAACTGGAATACGCGGATCNGGATTATGTGGTGCTGATGGCCTCCGGGGCCACGGANNAGGAGGCGTTNCAGCGTGTGGCGGGGATTCTCCAAAGCGCCGCGCCGCAGCGGCCCGTTTCCCGCCCNNCCCTGCCTCTGGCNAANGGGGAGCGGGTNTGCTCCATCCGGGAGGCNCTCTTNGCCNCCCAGGAGNCCGTCCCCGCGNCGGANGCCCTGGGCCGGATCTGCGGCGCGCCCACCGTGGCCTGCCCTCCGGCGGTGCCCATCGCCGTCTCCGGCGANCGCATNGGAGACGGGGCCCTGGCCCTCTTCCGCCGGTANGGCGTGGANNNGGTGAACGTTTTACGGGAGGTTTACCCATGAACCATCAGGAAATTGAGCGGAAATTCAAAGTGGCGCGGCTTCCGGAGGACCTGGAGCAATATCCCAGGCGCCGCATCGAGCAGGGCTACCTGTCCACCGCCCCGGTGGTCCGGGTCCGGCGGGATAACGGGGAGTATTACCTCACCTACAAGGGGGCGGGGGTCATGGTGAAGGAGGAGTACAACCTCCCCCTGACCCGGGAGGCCTACCGGCACCTGCTGGAAAAGGCCGACGGCCTGGTGATCCGCAAGGACCGCTTCTGTATTCCCTTCGGAGCCTATACCATCGAGCTGGACCGCTTCGACCCGCCCTTCGCGCCCCTGTTGATCGCGGAGGTGGAGTTTCCCACAGAGGCGGAGGCCCTGGCCTTCCAGCCCCCGGACTGGTTCGGGGAGGAGGTCACCGGCGACCGGGCCTACAGCAACGCCCAGATGAGCCGGAAAGCGCCGGAATAATTTCAGCGGGGTCCGGAATTTACCTGCTCTTCCGAGAGATACTACTACAGATATCCACCACTCTACACGATAAAGGAGCTGAAACCAGTGACGAGAACCATGCTGGCGCCGGGGATTTATTTCACCTATCTCCCCGCTAGAAAATTCAAAACCAGCCTTCTCTCCGCCCAATTTGTCACGCCCTTGTCGGAGGGCACCGCCTCCGCCAACGCCCTGATTCCCGCGGTGCTCCGCCGGGGCACCGTGGCCTGCCCGGACCTGGGAGCCCTGGCCGCCCGGCTGGACCGTCTGTACGGTGCCCGCATCGACTATACTGTCCGGAAAAAGGGGGAAAACCAGTGCGTGGGCTTTGTNGCCGGGTTTATTGACGACAGCTTCGTCCCCGGCGGCGAGCGGCTTNTGGAGCCGGTGGCCCAGCTGCTGGGCGAGCTGATCTGCGACCCGGTGACCGAGGGGGGNCGCTTCGTCCCCGCCTATTTTGAGAGCGAAAAGGTCAACCTTGTGGACGCTATCCGCAGNATTCTCAACGACAAGCGGGATTACGCCGACCGCCGCCTTCTCCAGGAGCTTTGCGCCGGAGAGGCNTACGGGGTCTCCCGTTTAGGCGAGGCGGAGTCCGCCGAACGGCTCCAGGCCGGAAAGCTCTTTGACCAGTACCGCCGCCTTACCTCCTCCGCCCGGCTGGAGCTGTTTTACAACGGCAGCGCCGAGAGGGAGCGGGTNGAGCTGGCCCTCCGGTCCGCTTTGGCCTCCCTGCCCCGGAAGGACGTCCGGGACGTGGCGGACAGCTGTCTCCACCCGGCGCGGGACGAGGTCCGCACCGTNACCGAGTCCATGGACGTGACCCAGGGGAAGCTGGGCATGGGCTTTGCCTGCGGCAGCGGGGATTACGCCGCCCTTCTGCTGGGCAATACCCTCTTTGGCGGCAGCAGCAACTCCAAGCTGTTTTTGAATGTCCGGGAGAAGCTCTCCCTGTGCTATTACGCCTCCTCCACCTACCACCGGCAGAAGGGGATCATCACNGTCTCCTCCGGCGTGGANTTNGCCGACTATCAGCGGGCCTATGACGAGATTATGGCCCAGCTGGCGGCGGTCCAGCGGGGNGATCTGGAGGACTGGGAGTTCGAGGGAGCCAGAAGCACCCTCCTCAACGCCTACGCCTCCATGGGGGACTCCCAGGGGAAGCTGGAAAACTTCTACCTGGGCCAGGCGGCCACCAACCGGGACGAAACGCCGGAGGATNTGGCGGAGCAGGCNCGGGANATGACCCCGGAGCGGGTCTTCGCGGCCATGAAAACCGTGTCTCTGGATACGGTATACTTCCTGCGGGGAAAGGAGGAGGCGGAATGAACCAGCGCTTCTACACGAAAATCGGGGAGTCNGTCCACGAGGAGCGTCTGCCCAACGGNCTGGCCCTGCGGGTGGTGCCCAAGCCGGGCTTTGCCAAAAANTACGCCTTTTTNGCCACCCGNTACGGCGGCATGGACNCNCGCTTCTGTCTGGACGGCCGCTGGCTGGACACNCCCGCCGGCATCGCCCATTACCTGGAGCATAAGATGTTCGACACCAAGGAGGGCAACGCCCTCCAGCGTCTGGCCCAGAACGGGGCGGAGCCCAACGCCTTCACCGCCAACGCCATGACCGGCTACTATTTTTCCTCTACGGAGCACTTCCGGGAGAATCTGGAAATTCTCCTCTCCTTCGTCTCCGTCCCCTATTTCACCGACGAGAGCGTGGCCAAGGAGCAGGGCATCATCGGCCAGGAGATCCGCATGATCGAGGACAGCCCCGACTGGCAGCTGTATACCCGGATGATGAAGGCCCTCTACAGCGCCTCCACCGCCCGGACCTCCATCGCCGGGACGGTGGAGAGCATTTCCCACATCACCGCCCAGACCCTGTACGACTGCCACAAGGCCTTCTACACCCCCTCCAACATGATTTTGACGGTGGTGGGCGACGTGGACCCGGTGGAGATGAAGGACATCGCCCAAAAAATCCTCCCGGAAGAGGGGGGACCCGTCATCGACCGGGACTACGGCGCGGAGCCGGAGGCCGTGGCGGAGCGGGAGACCTCTATGTCCATGGAGGTCTCCATGCCCCAATTTCTGGCGGGCTTCAAGTGCAAACCCATCCCGGCGGGGGAGGGGTATCTGCGGAGCACGATTCTGGGCAGCCTCGCCTGCGACGTGCTTCTGGGGGAATCCAGCCCCCTGTATCTGCGGCTGTACGATCAAGGGAAAATCAATTCCAGCTTCGGCGGGGATTTCGACGTTCTCCCCGGCGTGGCCTGCCTCTACGCCGGCGGCGACTGCAAGGACCCCAAGGCTGTGACGGAGGAGATTTTGAAGGAGGCCCGGCGCCTGGGGGAGGAAGGCGTGGACGAGGAATTTTTCCAGCAGGTCCGCAAGGCCGCCTTCGGCGCACAGCTGCGAAGCCTCAACTCCTTTGAGAGCATCGCCGTGTCTCTGACGGAGGGGTACTTCAACGGCTACGACCCCTTCCGCTTCCCCCAGATTTACGAGAGCGTTACCCGGGAGGACGTGGAGGCCTTTTTGCGGGAGAGCGTTACCGAAGACCGTCTGGCCGTGTCGGAGATTGTGCCCAAGGCGTGAGCTTTTGGGGAAAAACCGCTCCTTTGACCCTGAGATATAGAAAGGAAGATCAACCTTGCAGGCTTTGAAAAATATGCCCATCAGCTTTCCGGGCCTCTTTGGGGACTGGGAGTTCAATCCAGACCCCATCGCCGTCCATGTGGGCCACGGCATCTACTGGTACGGCGTCATTCTGGCTGTCGCCATGCTGATGGGCCTGTGGCTGGGCATGAAACAGGCCAAGCGCTTTGGCCTTACCGAGGACAATGTGCTGGACATGATTCTCTGGGCGGTGCCCTGCTGTATTCTGGGCTCCCGGATTTACTACGTCCTCTTCTACCTGGACCTGTACCGCACCGGGGACGGCGGGCTGGACTGGGGCCGCATCGTCGCTATTTGGGACGGCGGCTTGGCTATCTACGGCACGGTGATTGCCGGGGTTCTGGTGGTGTTCTGCTATACCCGCTGGAAAAAGCTCAGCTTCTTTGCCATGACGGACCTCTGCGCCATGGGGCTCCTTCTGGGGCAGGTGATTGGCCGCTGGGCCAATTTCATCAACCGGGAGGCCTTCGGCGGATTGACGGACCTCCCCTGGCGGATGCGGCTGTGGATCAGCCAGTACCAGCCCATTGAGGTGCATCCCACCTTCTTCTATGAGAGCTTGTGGAATCTGGTGGGATTGCTGTTGCTGATGTTTGTCGTCACCAAGGGCCGCCGGTTTGACGGGGAGAATACCTGGTTCTACTTCCTCTGGTACGGCCTGGGCCGGTTCTGGATTGAGGGACTGCGGACCGACAGCCTGTACCTCTTTGGCTGGGAGCTCTTTGGAGAGCCCATCCGGGTGTCCCAGGCCCTAAGCCTGGTGCTGGCGGCTGTGGCGGCTTGGATGCTCTTTTGGAATATCCGGGTGAAAAAGCGCTCGGCGGAGGATTTGCTGGTGAACCGCCGGGCACGCGAGGCCTTGGCCGCCGCCGACGCGGAAGCCGCTGCGTCCCAAACGGAGGACCCGGAGCCCGATCCGGAGGGGGCCGCCTCAGAGGAGGAAACGGCGGAAACCGCAGATGGGGAAGAATCGAGCGAGAGGGCCGCAGCCTCGGAGGTGGAAGCGGAGGCCGTCCAGCCCGAGGCCTCCCCGGAGCCGGAGGACGGCAAAACATAAAAAATACCCGCGTCCTGTTGGACGCGGGTATTTTTACGGTTTCTGACCGCCGCTTACGCCGTCCTCCGCTTCAGCCGCAGGGCCGGGGTGTGGCGGTAGATAGGCCGGGCGGCAGCGGCGGAGAGGAGAATCCCGCCTGCCACGTCCAGAACCGAGTGCTGCTTGATAAATACCGTGGAGAGGCAGATCAACACCGCCAAAAGCTCCACGCCCAGGCAGGCGGGGCGGGGGATGCTCCGGCTGCCCCGGACCGCCAGGGCCGCGCCGATGGAGCCAACCACATGGACGGAGGGGAAAACGTTGGTATTGGTGTCGATTTGATAGAGCAGGGCGGCCAGGGCCGTCAGGGGATTGTCCCGGGGCATGGCCAGGGGCCGCAGATCCTGACCGTTGGGGAACAGCAGCCAGAGGCTTACGCCCGCCAGCAGGAAATACCACAGGCAGTAGGGGA
>JAAVHG010000044.1 GCA_014799855.1 Oscillibacter sp. | reverse complement strand
GTTTTCCTCGAAAATTGGAAAATCTTCAAGCAGTTCTTGCTGTTTTTGTTAGGGCTTATAACCGCTTTGGTCTTCAAAAAGATCGCTATCGTTCTCGTCATCCGGGGGCCGCAGTTCCTTTTTCTCTCTTTGATTTCTTTTAACTCTCCTTTTAGACACTCCCGGGCCGGGATTTTCGCTTGTACTTTTTCCCCGGTTATGCTATAGTATATAAGTTAAGGCATATCTCACTAACCGCTTGGGAGGAACGCCCCTTGGACCGTAATCAAGTGCTTGTCCCGCCGGAGGCTCTGGCCCGGCAGCGGGACTTTCAGGAAAAAATCAAGGCCATGTTCGCCGCCAGGGAGGCCCACCCCCTGGCCTGCGTGGACACCTTCGGCTGCCAGCAGAACGAGGCCGACGGCCAGCGGCTGAAAGGGATGCTGCGGGAGATGGGCTTCACCCTCACCCAGGAGCCCAAGGAGGCCGACGTGGTGCTGCTGAACACCTGCGCCGTCCGGGAACACGCGGAGCAGCGGGTTTTCGGCAATCTGGGCATTCTGACCCACACCAAAAGGGACAACCCGGAGCAGATTGTGGGCCTGTGCGGCTGCATGGCCCAGGAGGAGCGGGTATCCCGCCGGGTGCGGGACTCCTACCGCCATGTGGATCTGGTCTTCGGGCCCCACGCCCTATGGAAATTCCCGGAGCTGCTGTGGCAGGTCTACGAGACGAAAAAGCGGGTCTTCTCCGTGGAGGACCAGCATGGATTCATTGCCGAGGGCCTGCCTGTGGAGCGGGACCGGGGCGTAAGGGCCTGGGTCTCCGTCATGTACGGGTGCAACAACTTCTGTTCCTACTGCATCGTGCCCTACGTCCGGGGCCGGGAGCGGAGCCGGGACCCCCAGGCGATTCTCCGGGAGGTCCGGGAGCTGGTGGATGCCGGGTACAAGGACATCACCCTTTTGGGCCAGAACGTAAACTCCTACAGCAAGGATTTGGATACCGGTTACGACTTCGCCGACCTTCTGGCGGAGATTGATCAAATTCCCGGGGATTATCTCATCCGCTTTATGTCCAGCCATCCCAAGGACGCCACGAAAAAGCTCTTCGACGCCATGGCCCGGTGCCGGCATGTGGCCAAGCAGCTGCACCTCCCCTTCCAGTCCGGCTGCGACCGGGTACTGGCGGAGATGAACCGCCGGTACACCCGTAAGGAGTATCTGGATCTGGTGGCCTACGCCCGGTCCGTCATGCCGGGCCTGGTGCTGACCAGCGACGTGATCATCGGCTTCCCCGGCGAGACGGAGGCGGAGGCCATGGAAACCGTCTCCCTGGTGGAGGAGGTGGGCTTTGACGCCCTCTTTACCTTCATCTACAGCCCCCGCCCCGGCACCAAGGCCGCCGGAATGCCGGACCCCGTTCCCAGGGCGGAGAAGCAGAAGTGGTTTGACAAGCTCCTGGCGGTGCAGAACGCCCGGTCCGCCGCGTTGCATCAGGCGTACATCGGCAAAACCCTCCGGGTTCTGGTAGACGGGGACAGCGGGGACGCGGAATTTCCCCTCTCCTCCCGGACGGAGGGCAACCGCCTGGTGCGGCTGAAGGGGGACCCGTCCCTTATTGGCCAATTTATCCAGGCAACCATCACCGGAAGCAACACCTGGGCCCTGTACGGAGAGGCGCTGTGACCCTCTCCCCAGGCCCTCATAGATAGAGAAGCCCCGCCGTCTCCGGCCGGGGCGGGACGGCGGCTCCGCCGCTGTCCCCAGAAAAGGAGGACGCCGCTTTGGCTAAAATCACCCCCATGATGCGCCAGTACCTGGACATCAAAAAGGACCACCCCGATTCCATCCTCTTCTTCCGCCTGGGCGACTTTTACGAGATGTTCGCCGACGACGCNAAGCTGGCCTCCAAGGAGCTGGATTTGACCCTCACCTCCCGGGACCGGGGGAAGCACGAAAAGCCCGCCGAAGAGCAGATCCCCATGTGCGGCATCCCCTANCATTCCAGNGAATCCTACATCGCCCGGCTCATNGCCAAGGGCTACAAGGTGGCCATCTGCGAGCAGATGGAGGACCCCGCCGCCGCCAAGGGGCTGGTGAAGCGGGACATTATCCGGGTGGTGACTCCCGGCACCGTCATCGACGCCTCCTGTCTGGACGACCGGGCCTCCAACTTCCTCTGCGGCGTTTATCTGGACTCCCGGTCCGCCGGGGCCGCCTTCTGCGATATCTCCACAGGAAAAACCCACCTGACCGCCTTCNCCGGCGGGGACCGGGTGGAGCACGTNATCAACGANCTGGGCCGCTTCTCCCCCGCCGAGGCCATTCTCAGCGACGGGGCCTTTTCCGANAGCGCCCTGGTGAACACCCTTCAGGAAAAATTCCGCTGCCGGGTGGAAAACGGGGGCCAGCGGCGGTTTTTGCTGAACGANGCGGAGAAAAANATCCGGACCCAGTACGGCGAAGACGCCCTGAGCCGCCTCCCCGCCGGAAACCCCGCCGCGGCCATGGCCCTGGGGGGACTNCTCAGCTACCTGTANGAAACCCAGAAAACCGACCTCTCCCATATCAACGACCTGGACTACTACGAGCAGGGCCGGTTTATGGAGCTGGACTTTTCCGCGCGGCGGAACCTGGAGCTGACGGAAACGCTCCGGGGCAAGGAGAAAAAGGGCTCCCTTCTCTGGGTTCTGGACAAGACCAAGACNCCTATGGGGGCCCGGTGCCTTCGGAGCTTTCTGGAACGGCCCCTCCTCAATGTCGCCGCTATCCGCAAGAGAAGCTCCGCCGTGGCGGCCCTGGTGGACAGCACCATCGCCCGGGAGGAGCTGGCGGCCCTGCTGACGGGACTGGGGGATATGGAGCGGCTTTTGGGCCGCATAGTCTACGGCACCGCCGGAGGCCGGGACATGGTGTCCCTGCAGGGGGCCATCGCCCGCCTGCCGGACATCCGGGCCCAGCTGGATTCCCTGGCGGACCGCCGCCTGGCGGAGCTGCGGGAGGAACTGGACCTTCTGGAAGACGTGGGCGGAGAGATCGCCGCCGCCATCTGCGACAAGCCCCCCTTCTCCATCCGGGAGGGCGGCTTCATCCGGGAGGGGTTCAACGAGGAAGTGGACCGCCTCCGGCATATTTTGAAAAACGGCGCGGGAGTTATTCCGGAGATGGAGGCCCGGGAAAAGGAGAAAACCGGCATCCGGACCCTGAAAATCGGCTATAACAAAATCTTCGGCTATTATATCGAAGTCTCCAACTCCTTCCGGGACAAGGTGCCCGACACGTACATCCGCAAGCAGACCCTGGTCAACGGCGAGCGCTACATCACCCAGGAGCTGAAAGACCTGGAGCACGAGATCCTCACCGCCTCGGACCGGGTGACGGCTCTGGAATACGAGCTGTTCACCCATCTGCGGGAGACCGTCTCCGCCGCCGCCCAGCGGATTCAAAAAACCGCCTCCGCCGTGGCGGAGATTGACGCGCTGGCCTCCTTTGCCGCCGTGGCGGTGAAAAACGGCTACTGCCGCCCGGAGGTGGACGAGTCCGGGGTGATTGAAATCAAGGAGGGCCGCCATCCCGTGGTGGAGCGGGTTTTGAAGGACAGCCTGTTCGTCCCCAACGACACCTTTATGGGGGAAAAGGAGGAGCGGGTGGCCATCATCACCGGCCCCAACATGGCGGGCAAGTCCACCTACATGCGGCAGGTGGCCCTGATCGTCCTCATGGCCCAGATGGGCAGCTTTGTCCCGGCGGCCAGCGCCCATATCGGCGTGGTGGACCGGATTTTCACCCGCATCGGCGCGTCCGACGACCTCTCCGCCGGCCAGTCCACCTTTATGGTGGAAATGACGGAGGTGTCCGATATTCTCCACCACGCCACGAAAAACTCCCTGCTGATCTTAGACGAGATCGGCCGGGGCACCTCCACCTTCGACGGCATGTCCATCGCCAGGGCGGTGCTGGAATTCTGCGCCGGCCGGAAAACCCTGGGGGCCAAGACCCTGTTCGCCACCCATTACCATGAGCTGACGGAGCTGGAAAACACCCTCTCCGGGGCGGTGAATTACAACATCGCCGTAAAGGCCCGGGGAGAGGACATCATCTTCCTGCGGAAGATCATCCCCGGCGGGGCGGACCGCAGCTACGGCATCGAGGTAGCCCGTCTGGCGGGCCTTCCCGAGAAGGTGGTCCAGCGGGCCAAGGAAGTTCTGCGGGATTTGGAGTCGGAAAACGGCGTACAGCGCGCCGCCCCCCGGCAGGAGGCGGACCAGGTCTCCCTGTCCTCCATGGGCGAGGGAGAGGTTCTCGACGCCCTCCGCCGCTGCCAGCCGGACACCTTAACGCCCATTGAGGCCATGACCCTGCTTTATGAGCTGAAGCGAAAGCTCAGCTGAGTATTCTATTTTCACCACCATACCCGGAGGGAATGTCATGCAGAGAAAACGTTCCGTGTCCTCTATGACCCGCGGCGAACAGCTGGCCGGGACCATATTCTTCTTCATCTATCTGGCGGCGCTGCCCTTTGCCGCGGGACACATCTTCCGCTTTGTGGAGCTGCTGCTGGGGATCAACCTGACCAGTTCCCTGGAAAACG
The DNA here is from genome assembly GCA_014799855.1 of Oscillibacter sp. GTDB lineage: Bacteria > Bacillota > Clostridia > Oscillospirales > Oscillospiraceae > Oscillibacter. Next base: position 3,812 of record JAAVHG010000044.1, on the reverse strand, counting down.
CCCTGTATTATTACGTCCTCTTGGCCGTGACCATCATCATCTTCCACGGCTTTCTGGCCCAGACCTCCAGCCTCCTGCTGGACAACCTCAACGGCGCCGCCCAGACCCTGGCCCTGGGGCTGATTGGGCTGTACGGCCTGAACGAGCTGGTGTACCGCGCATCCTCCCTGCTGACGGGGAGCGGGGTAAACCTCAACGACGCCGTCATTTCCGCCCAGAGCCTAATTCCCCAGCCCACCTTATTGATTGTGATTCTGGCGGCCCCCTTTGTGGAGGAGGTCCTCTTCCGGGGGCTGGTCTTCGGGGGGCTGCGGAACAACAGCCGCTGGATTGCCTATCTGATCTCCTGCCTCCTCTTCGCCGCCATGCACGTCTGGCAGGCAACGGGGACCATTCCCAGCGTGGAAAACCTCCCGCTGATGAGCCAATCCCTGATCCAATACCTGGTGCCCGGACTGGTGTTCGCCTGGGCCTATGAGCGCAGCGGCACCCTCTGGACCTCCGTGGCCCTCCACGCCGCCGCCAACGCCCTGGCCGTGTGGATGGCGGGCTGACGGGAGACGGCACATGAGCTTTTGGGATACCTTGGGCCAGATGCTGGTCATTCTCTTTGCCATCGCCTGCGGATACGCCGCCAACCATCTGGGGATTCTGGGCGGCGAAACGGATAAAAAAATCTCCCGGCTTCTTCTGACCGTCACGATGCCCTGCATGATTGTGGGAACCGTCTGCACCGGGGACCAGCTTCCGGAGGCCTCGGTGGTGCTGGGCGTTTTGGAGGTGTCTCTGGTCTTTTACGGGCTGGAATTCGCCTTTGCCCTGATCGTCCCCCATCTTCTGGGCGGCACGCCGGGACAGAAGGGAGTCTGGCGCTATACCCTGGCCTTTCCNAATGTNGGCTTCATCGGCTATCCGGTAGCCGTGGCCCTTTTCGGGCCGGANGCGCTCTTTTACGCCGTGATTCTGGTTCTGCCCTTCAATCTGCTCTCCTTCACCCTGGGGCCGCTGATGCTTACCGGGGCCAAGCGGTTCAGCCTCCGGCAGACCTTTTCCCCCTGCGTTACCGCGTCCCTGCTGGCCCTGCTTCTGGCCCTGACCCGCTGGCGGCCCCCGGCGGTAATCGGAGAGGCGGTGGACTTTGTGGGAGACATCACCGTCCCCCTGTCCCTGCTGTTTGTGGGCTCNCTGCTGGCGGGACTGCCTCTGGGGCGGATGCTGGCCTCCCTCCGGCTGTGGATACTTACCGCCGTGCGCCTTTTGGTCCTGCCCGTCGTCCTGTTCCCCATTCTCCGCTGGATGGGCACCGACNCCATGATTCTGGGCATCGCCATTACCCAGATGGCTATGCCGGTGGCGGTAAACGGGTCCCTTTTGTGCATGGAATACGGCGGGGACGCCGAGTGCATGGCCCAGATTACCCTGGTCAGCACCGCCGCCTCCATCGTCACCATTCCCCTGATTGCCGCGCTGCTGCTGTAGCGCCTTCATCCCACCCTTTGGAAAAGGAGGTATCCCTATGCCCCGCATTCAACAGCTGTCCCCCCATGTGGCGGACCTGATCGCCGCCGGAGAGGTGGTGGAGCGGCCCGCCAGCGTGGTCAAGGAGCTGGTGGAAAACGCCATAGACGCCGGAAGCTCCGCCGTGGTAGTGGAGCTGCGCCGGGGGGGCATGGGCCTGATCCGGGTCACCGACAACGGCTGCGGCATCGACGCGGCGGACCTCCCCACCGCCTTTCTCCGCCATGCCACCAGCAAGCTGCGGGGNCCGGAGGATCTGGGGAAAATCGGCACCCTGGGCTTCCGCGGGGAGGCCCTGGCCGCCATTGCCGCCGTCAGCCGCCTGGAAATNGTCACCCGGCCCAAGGACAGCCCCGCCGCCTCNCTGACTCTNGAAGGGGGCGTTCCGGGCAAGGTGGAGGANACCGGCGCGCCGGAGGGCACCACCCTTATGGTGCGGGACCTCTTTTACAACACCCCCGCGCGGCTGAAATTCATGAAAAAGGACAGCGCCGAAACCGCCGCCGTGGCGGGCCTCATGCAGCATCTGGCCCTGTCCCATCCCGATATTTCCTTCAAATTTATCAAGGACGGCGTGGAGGCCCTTCANACCCCCGGAGACGGGCGGCTGGAATCCGCCGTTTACGCCGCCCTGGGCCGGGACTTCGCCAGGACCCTGATCCCTGTNGAGGGCCGGGGGGACGAGGTGTCCGTATCCGGCTTCATCACCCAGCCCGTCCATAGCCGTGGTTCCCGGTCNATGCAGGTCTTCTTCGTCAACGGCCGCTTTATTAANTCCCAGCTGCTGACGGCGGCTTTNGAGGAGGGCTACCGGAACCAGAACATGATCCGTAAATTCCCCGGCTGNGTCCTCACTGTGGCGCTTCCGGTAACGTCGGTGGACGTGAACGTCCACCCCGCCAAGACCCAGGTGAAATTCGCCAGAGACGGGGAGGTCTTCGACGCGGTATACCACACGGTTCTGGACGCCCTGAACCGACAGGGCGGCGCGGTGGAGGCTCCGCCTCCAAAAGCGGCGGCGGAGACCGTGAATCCCCGGCGGGATTTTTTCCAGTCCATGGACGCCAAAACCTACCGCCAGCAGACCGCCGCTCAAGCCCCGGCTCAAGCCTCTTCCCCCAAGCCGCCCGTCCGCCCCGCCTGGAATACGGAGCTGCGGTCGGTGGGAAAACTACACGACAGCGGGGCCGCTCCCNNCTATCAAACCCGCCGGGANNCGCCGCCNCAGCNCCAAATTCAATCTCAGCGGCCCTCTCCCCCTNTGAAAACCTCCGCCNTTGGCGCNCCGCCCTCGGTGATCCCCAAGCAGANATCCCAGACAGAGGCCAAGCCCTCCATNCCCCGGCCCGCCGNNCCGCCAGCCGCCCCCNCCATTCCCCNGGANCNNGANCANCAGACCATTCAGCCNGCCCNNGAGGCCCCCTGGCGGATTGCCGGGGAGATTCTCCGCACCTACATCGTCTGCGAGAGCGAAGACGGGGCCGTNTACCTTATCGACAAGCACGCCGCCCATGAGCGGATCAATTTCGACCGNNTGNNGNCNGCNCNGGAGCCNCCCATGCGNCAAACTCTGCTCCAGCCCATCACGGCAGAGCTGAGCCAGACGGACAAGGCCCTCATTTTGGAAAATCTGCCCCTGCTGGATAATCTGGGCTTCGCCTGCGAGGATTTCGGCGGCGGAACCGTCCTGATCCGGGAGGTCCCGGCGGATATCGACGCGGCCGACGCCGCCTCTACCTTGGAGGAGCTGGCCGCGGCTTTGGGATTGGGTCGGTCCCTCTCGGAACGCCGGGAGGCCATGCTCCATACCATGGCCTGCAAGGCCGCCATCAAGGGCGGCTGGAAGAGCGATCCGGCGGAGCTGCGGGCCCTGGTGGAAAAGGTGCAGAGCGGCCAGGTAAAATACTGCCCCCATGGCCGCCCTGTAGCGGTAAAGCTGACAAAATATGAATTGGAAAAGATGTTTAAGAGGGCATAGGGTTTTGTAAAGCCAAGCCTTTTGGAATGGCTTAACCAGCACCCAATCCTAGCCCTATGGAATGGCCTGACCAGGAGGTCAGGCCCCACAAGGAGACTCTCAAGCCTCGCCCGATAGGCAGGTGCATTACGATGGTTCACCAGAGTGCGTCAGCGCAAATAGAGAGGGGAAGGTATCATCAACCTCTAAAACTCCCGCCAGCACCACGCCGCGGACTAAAGATATACCTGTCATTCTGGGCAGTCCAAGCGCGCAAGCGGTTTCTCTTTTGGACCGTCCACGGCCCGTTTTCTCTTTGGCGCAACCAAAGAGAAAA
>JAAVHG010000043.1 GCA_014799855.1 Oscillibacter sp. | reverse complement strand
GACGCCCCCAACTACACCCCCCGCATTTCCGGCCTCCTCAGCCCCGACGGCAGCTTCAAGCTTTCCATCGTGAAGAGCGCCGACGGGGACCCCTCCTGCTGCTGCCGGTACTTCTACCACTACGACGCGCCCCTCCCCGGCGAGGGCCGCTTCATCCACACCTACCAGGGAGACGGCGCTCCCCTGCCCTCCTTCGAGGGAGAGCCCGTGCGGGTGACTCTGGACGCTCCGGACCCGGAAACCCTGGCGGACCAGCTGTGGGCCGCCCTGAACCCGGACAACAAGGTTTCCCTCTTCGTACGGTACACCGCCTTGGAGGGCGGCGACTACCGGGACGCGATTCGGAATAAATTTTAACCCAGTCAAAGCGGTCCATAAAGAATCCCCGGCTCACANGAGCCGGGGATTNTCCCTCTTTTTGGCGTTTTATCCCCACAAAGCGGACAGNGTGGGGATGACCTGCTTTTTCCGGGACATGATGTGGGGCAGAAAGGCCTGGTTCTTCGCCCCCTTGATGTTGAAGGCCTGCTCNATGGTGTCCTCGTCCCCCACATAGAGGAGCTGGGTGCCCTCCAGCAGCACGTCGGTNATCATCAGCACCACGGTGTTCAGCTTNCGCTCCTTCAGCACCGTCCGCATACAGTCCAGGAACTCCCCGGACCGGGCCAGGAGGCGGTCGGAGTCCATGCAGGTGATTTGGCTCACCGCCAAATCGTGGCCCGCGATGTGGAACTCNTTATAGTCGGTGNGGAGCATGGCCTCCACGGTCTTGTCATCGCCGCAGGTGGCGGAGAAGATGGCCTTCCCCAGCTCATCCAGGGAGATATTGCCGATTCTCGCCAGACGGTTGGCGATGTCGATGTCCCGCTGGGTGCAGGTGGGGGATTTGAACATCACCGTGTCGGAGACGATAGCCGCCGCCATGAGGCCCGCCATTTTCGCNGTGGGCATNAGGCCCTTCTCCTGGTACATCTCCCCCACGATGGTGGTGGTGCTGCCTACGGCCTCGTTGCGGACGTAGATGGGGTCCTTGGTCTGGATATCCGCCAGACGGTGGTGGTCCACNATTTCCAGCAGCTTGGCCTGATCCAGCCCCGGAACNGACTGGGCCTTTTCGTTGTGGTCCATCAGAATCACCCGCTTCCGGCGGGGGCGCAGCAGATGGTANCGGGACAGGGTGCCCACCACCTTCTCCTCCTCGTCCAGAATGGGATAGGCCCGGAANCGGCTCTCCAGAACGGCGTTCTGCACGTCGTCAATATAGTCGTCCAGGTGGAAGCACACCATTTCCCCGGTTTTGCACACCTTGGAAATGGGCAGGGCCTGGGAGATAAGGCGCACGGCCTGATACGCGTCGATGGGGGTGGAAATAATGCAGGTCTGGGCCGCCCTGTCCAAAAGCTCCTGCTCCACCTCCGCCTGGCACACCACCACGCAGTTGACTTCCAGGTCGATGGCCCGGCGGATCATGTCCGGCTGGTCGCCGCAGATGACGATGCTGTCCTGGTCGGAGAACANCAGGTTTTCCCGNCCCGCCGGCAGGGCNATGGTCACCGTCCCGGAGATCATTTCCCGNAGCTCNGCGTTTTCGTTGAGGATTTTNCCCTCCAAAACCGACAGGAGGTTGAATACCGGGATATCCTCCACACGGGCGTTCCGGACCCGGGTCATNTCGTAATTGGCNACGTCCCCGGCGGAGAGCATCCCGTACAGGGTGCCGTCCTCGTTGGCCACGGGGATGACGGAGATTCTCCCCGTCATCATGGTCTGCCAGCCCAGGCTGATGGTGGCGGCGGCGGAGAGGGTGGGCGGCGTGTCGTAGTCCANATCCCGNACCTGGGTGCGCACGTCGGAGATCTTCTTAGGAGGCTGGAAGCCNAAGCGGTCCAGCACCAGCTGNGTCTCGTCGCTGACCTGGCCCAGCCGGGCGGCCTGGTACTCCCGGTGGCCCAGGGCGTTTTTCAGGGCCGCGTAGGCCATGGCGGAGACGATGGAATCGGTATCCGGGTTGCGGTGCCCGGTAATATAAACGGTGTCCATAGGAAAAGACCTCCTTTACAGAATCAACAGCGCCTTGGGGGCCAGGGTGAGNTTTTCGCAGCCNTCCTCCGTCAGGCGGATCACGTCCTCAATGCGGACCCCCAGCCTGCCGGGNATATAGATGCCCGGCTCCGCGGAGATCACCGCCCCGGCGGGGAGGGGNTTGTCGTTGGCGGAGGAGGCNTTCGGNCCCTCGTGAATCTCCACGCCCACGCCGTGGCCGAANCTGTGGCCGAAATATTTTCCATAGCCCGCTTTCTCNATCACCGCTCTGGCGGCGGCNTCNACGGCCTTTCCNGTGACTCCGGCACGGGCCGCGGCNATGCCTGCCTCCTGTGCGGCGAGAACCGTCTCGTACACGGTCCGCATCTCGTCCGTGACGGACCCTACCGCCACGGTGCGGGTCATGTCGGAGCAGTAGCCGTGGTAGACGCAGCCAAAGTCCATGGTGACAAACTCCCCCGTTTGAATCTCCTTTTCCGAGGGAACGCCGTGGGGAAGGCTTCCGTTGGGACCGGAAACCACAATGGGGTCAAAGGATTTGTCCTCGGCCCCGTAATGGAGCATCAGATACTGAATCCGGGCGGCGATCTCCCGCTCCGTCACGCCGGGGCGGATCTCCCGGAGAATATCCTCCAGGGCTTTTTCCGCAATCCGCTGGGCGGCGGTCATGGCGGCCAGCTCCTCCTGGTCCTTCACCCGGCGGAGCTCCAGCAAAAGGGCCGTGGCGGGGACCAGCTCCCCCGGCAGGGCCTTTTGATAGGCCTCGTGCTCCTTCACGGTCATGGAGTCCTCCTCAAAGCCCAGGCGGCGGATCTTCCGCTCCGCCATGACCTCCTTGATGCGGACGGTATACCCCTTGCCGGGGCCCACCTCCCGCAGCTCCGCCCCTTGGACGGCCCTTCCGGCGGCCTCGGTGTAGCGGGAGTCGGTGAAGTAGTAGGCCTTATCCGCCGTCACCAGGGCCGCGCCGTCGGTGCCGGAGGAGAAGAAGCCGGAGGCGTAGAAGCGGTTGGCCTGATGGGTCAGGAGCATGGCGTCGATGTGATAGTCCGGGAGCTTCGCGGCGATTTGTTGAAAATGATTCATAAAATCTGATTTCCCTTTCCTTTATTCCACTGGGTACAGCGGGTCCCCGGGCTCCCAGGAACGGCAGATCTCCCAGGCGGGATAGCTTCCCTCTCTCCAATACTGGGTTTCAAACACGTAGAGAACGTCCGGGTCCGCCGGGTCCTGAAAGACCTCCCGGCCTCCCAGGTACTTCCCGTAGCCGTCATAGGCGCTGTTGCACTCCAAATCGGCGGCGGGAAGAATATCGCCGCTGACGCAGGTAAGCGTCCCGATGGAAACGCAGCCCTCCGGCAGCTCCCTCACGGGAACGCCAAAGCCATAGGGGTAATGGAACAGCCGCCCATCCCAGCGGATCAGGTGATCGGCCAGCCCGCCGCTCTCAAAGCGGACATACTGGCCGGTAAACCAATCGGTGGTCATGTGGACAACCACCACCAAGGGCCGCTCCGGGTCGGTATACACCGTGCCGGAGGCGGAAAAGCCCGCCTGCATCTCGAAATTCTCTTCCGGCGGGTCCAGGGAAACCGCGCCCAGAGGGCCGGCCTCCTCGAAGCCATCGGGTAGCTTGGTCAGCTGGACGAGCTTTCCCGTCTCATCAATATACGGCACGGCCTCGCTCATTCTTGCCCAGTGGTAAAGCGTCCCATCTACCAGAAGCTCCGGCAAAATGCCGCCTGGAAGCGTGGAGCAACCGTCCTCAATTTCCGGATCTTCCTCCGCCGGGACAGTCTCCTCCGCCGTTTCACCGCAGGCTGAGAGTATGCCCAGGCACAGGGCCAGAGCCAGCAGAAAGATAAACAACCGTTTCATCCAAGCACCCTCTTCCCGGTTCCAGCGGGGCTGGAAACCCGTTTTCTCTATGATACCCCAATCCGATCCAAAAATCAAAGGGTTTCCATAGCCGCCTTGACAAATCCGTAAAACAGCGGATGGGGACGGTCGGGACGGCTTTTGAACTCCGGGTGGAACTGAACGCCCACGAACCAGGGGTGGTCCGGAAGCTCCACAATCTCCACCAGCCGCCCGTCCGGAGAGAGGCCCGCCAGCAGCAGGCCCGCCGCTTCCATCTCCTGACGGTAAACGTTGTTAAACTCAAAGCGGTGGCGGTGCCGCTCGAAAATCTCCGCTTCGCCGTACAGCTCCCGGCTGCGGCTTCCCTCCGCCAGACGGCAGGGATACCGGCCCAGGCGCATGGTGCCTCCCTTGTCCGTCACGTTCACCTGGTCCGGCATCAGGGCGATGACCGGGTNTTTCGTGGTTTGGGAGAACTCGGCGGAGCCGGCGTCCTCCTTCCCCAGCACGTGGCGGGCGAACTCCACCACCGCCATCTGCATCCCCAGGCAGATGCCGAAATAGGGGATGTTTTCCTCCCGGGCGTACCGGATGGCGGCGATCATGCCCTCAATGCCCCGGCCGCCGAAGCCGCCGGGCACCAGGATTCCGGCGCACCCGGCCAATTTCTCCGCCGCGTTCTCCGCCGTCAGCTCCTCGGAGTCCATCCAGCGGATGCGGACCACCCCGTCGTTGGCGGTTCCGGCGTGGTTCAGGGCCTCCACCACGGAGAGGTACGCGTCGTGGAGCTGGGTGTATTTCCCCACCAGGGCGATTTCCACCGCTTTATGGGCGCCGATCTCCCGCTTCACCATGGCGGTCCACTCCCGCAGATCCGGCTGGTGGGTGATGAGGCCCAGCTTCCGGCAGACAACCTCGTCCAATCCCTCCTTAGCCATCAGCAGGGGAACCTCGTACAGGGTCCGGGCGGTGACGTTTTGGATCACGCAGTCCACGTCCACGTTGCAGAACAGGGCGATTTTCCGCCGGGCCTCCCCGGAGACAGGCTGATCGCACCGGCAGACCAGAATGTCCGGCTGAATGCCCAGGGACAGCAGCTCCTTAACCGAGTGCTGGGTGGGCTTGGTTTTCAGCTCCCCGGAGCCGGGAATCTGGACCACCAGGGGCACGTGGATGAAGATCACGTCCCCGCGGGGCCGCTCGGCGGCTATCTGCCGGATGGCCTCCAGAAAGGGCTGGGACTCNATATCGCCCACGGTGCCGCCGATTTCGGAGATCACCACGTCCACGTCCTCGCTTTCCATGGCGTAGACGCGGTCCTTNATCTCGTTGGTGATGTGGGGGATAATCTGCACGGTGGCCCCCAGATAGTCCCCCCGGCGCTCCCGGTTCAGCACAGACCAGTAGATTTTCCCGGAGGACACGGAGGAATTGCCGGAGAGGTCCTCGTCCACGAACCGCTCGTAGTGGCCCAGGTCCAGGTCCGTTTCCGCCCCGTCGTCGGTGACGAAAACCTCCCCGTGCTGGTAGGGGCTCATGGTGCCGGGGTCCACGTTGATGTAGGGGTCGAATTTCTGGTTCCGGACGCGGACCCCCCGCTGCTTCAGCAGCCGCCCCAGGGACGCGGCGCAGATGCCCTTTCCCAAGCCGGACACCACGCCGCCGGTAATGAACACAAATTTTGTTGACATAGGCTTCCCCTCCTTGTTTTTCCTTGGCGGTGGGACGGTTCCCCGGGGCGGAGCGGAAAAAAAGCGCCCCGGACCCATTTGCGGTGAAACGTCCCCAGCCTTGATGGTTGCCACCAAGGCCCTCTCTTTGGGACCCTCAAGCCGCGGTCCGCGGTGCGCCGTATGATTTTGCGGGACCCTCTCCCGCGTCCAAAGCGTTCCAAAAATACCTGACCAATATAGCACCGGAAAAGGCCCCTTGTCAATGACTCCCTTCCCCCGGCGGAGGCCTCCCGCCGCAATTTTGGCAAAAATCACGGCGGCTCTGGCTTTTCGCCTGGGACTGTGGTACAATATTCGCAGAAAATGACAAGGAGGCTTACCCATGACGCACAGCGCATTCACCTTCCCCTCCGCCGACGGGAAAACCGCCATTCACGGGGCAATCTGGGCGCCGGAGGGCAGTGTCAAAGCCGTTTTGCAGATCTCCCACGGAGTGGGAGAATACATCCTGCGGTACAGGCCCTTCGCCGAGTTTCTGGCGGAGCGGGGCTTTGCCGTGGTGGGAAACGACCATCTGGGACACGGGGAATCCGTGACAGAGGGGGCCGCGCGGCTGTACTTTGGCCCCAAGGGCAGCTGGAACTGGGTGGTGGACGACATCTACCAGTGCCGTACCTTGATGGGGCGGCAGTTCCCCGGCGTGCCCTATTTCCTCCTGGGCCACTCCATGGGCTCCTTCCTGGCCCGGACGTACCTGATCCGCTATCCCGGCACCGTGGACGCGGCCGTGATTATGGGCACGGGACAGATGCCCCTTCCCATGCTGCGGGCCGCCCAGGCCCTGGCGGCGGAGGAATGCCGCAAGGTCGGCGAGGACCAGGTGTCGCCCCTGGTGGACAAGATGGCCTTCGGGGCCTATAACCAGCGCTTTGCCCCCAACCGCACGGAGGCGGACTGGCTGTCCCTCAGCGAGGCCAACGTGGACGCGTATCTGGCCGACTCCCTCTGCGGCGGAACGGCCACCGTGGGCCTTTTCCGGGAGATGCTGGGGGGCCTCGGCTTCATCCGCCGGAGGGAAAATCTGAAAAAGATGAATTTAAATACCCCCATCCTCTTTATCTCCGGGGAACAGGACCCGGTGGGAGACATGGGCAAGGGAGTCCGGCGGGCCTACGACAGCTTCCGCCATGCCGGGGTCCGGGACGTGTCCCTCCGGCTCTATCCGGAGCTCCGCCACGAGATTCTCAACGAGGACTGCAAGGCGGAGGTCTTCCAGGACGTGTACCAGTGGCTGGCGGAGAAGCTGCCCCAGGCCTGAGCCGCTTTTTAGATGCTCCAGCCTGTGACCCGCAGCTCCTCCACGTCGTGGGTCACCCAGAGGAACCGGGCGGAGCATATGGCGTCGGTGATGAAAATCAGGGAAAAGCCGTAGGTTACGGCCGTGGGAATCCAGGCGGCCAAAGCGGCCACGGCGGGCTGCAAAAACAGCACGGCCACCATGACCAGCAGGCCCCAGGCGGCGGAAAAGGGCAGGCAGACCCGGCCCTTGAGATTGCCGGGAATCTGGGAGTAGTCCCAGAAGCGGACCCCTAAGAGGGCCTCATAGGCCCAGTGGACCCCGTACTCCACCGCCGTGGTGACGGCTCCGCCGGCGANNGCCAGCCATATCCCCTGCCGCCAGCCCTCCGGCAGGGCCAGCACCGCCGCCATGCCCAAGCCGTACACNGGGCACATGGGCAGCAGCAAAAAGCACTTTCTCTCCCGCCGGCTGGCGTGGGTGANGGCGGCAAAGGCCTTTTCCACCAGATAGCCCAAAAAGCTGTAAATCCAAAAATACCAGAGCCAAATATCCATNCCAATCTACCTCCATGGGAAACAGTGTTTCCCGCCGGAGGTGAAATCAACCCCAGGCCGCNCTGGCAGTTTTTCGTAAATCCGGGAAAAACCGACAGCGGCTTGAACCAAACGAGAAAGAGAGGAAAAACCCTATGTCCGATACCTGGGAAGCCTTAAAGGCGGAATGCCTCCAATGCCATGCCTGCGCCCTGGCGGAGACCCGGACCAACGTGGTCTTCGGCGACGGCAATCCCGAGGCGGAGNTCCTGTTTGTGGGCGAGGGCCCCGGCCAGCACGAGGACGAGCAGGGCCTCCCCTTCGTGGGCCGGGGAGGCCAGCTGCTGGACGATATGCTGGAGATGGTGAATCTGGACCGCACCAAGGTTTACATCGCCAACATCGTCAAGTGCCGCCCGCCCCAGAACCGGGACCCCCTCAACGTGGANCAGGACGCCTGCATCGGCTATCTCCGGCGGCAGACGGCCCTGATAAAGCCGAAAATCCTGGTATGCCTGGGCCGCATCGCCGCCAAGGTCATCATTAAGCAGGATTTCAAAATCACCGCCGAGCACGGGCAATGGTTCGAGCGGGGCGGCGTGCAGATGACCGCCATCTACCACCCGGCGGCCCTNCTCCGGGACCCCCGGAAGCGGCCGGAGACTTTTGAGGACCTGAAAAGCATCCAGGCCATGGCACGGGAGATCTGCACCCACACAGACATCTGAACATCCGGCGGGAGGGGCTGTCCCCTCCCGCTTTTCAAAAAAGTTGTAAACCTTTATCAATTTAGCTGTTGACATACAGGCGGATTTGGCTTATGCTGGGTTTATGTCCAACAAGCACACGCTTTGCCGGCGGTATCAAAAACAAGGAGTACATGACTATGCAAGTAAAACCCATTCGCGCGGCCCGTATGCGGACCCTGGATCTGGCCTACGCCGCCCTCTTCGCGGCCCTGATCGCCGTCTGCGCCTGGATCTCCATTCCCCTGACCGTTCCCTTTACCCTGCAAACCTTCGGCGTTTTCGCGGCCCTGTGCACTCTGGGCGGACGGCGGGGGACCTGCGCCGTGACGGTATACATCCTGCTGGGCCTGGTGGGGCTTCCGGTGTTCGCCGGGTTCGACAGCGGGCTGGGCGTTCTTCTGGGCGCTACCGGGGGATACATCTGGGGTTTTCTGACGGCGGCGCTGCTGTACTGGCTTCTGACCGCCCTGCTGGGGGAAACGCTGTGGGTGAAGGCGGCGGCCTGCGTGCTGGGCATGGCGGCCTATGACATTCTGGGCACCGCCTGGTTCCTGGTGGTCTATAACCGGACCGCCGGCCCCATCGGCCTGGAAGGGGCGCTGGCCTTCTGCGTGTTCCCCTTCCTGGTGCCGGATCTGGCGAAAATCGGTCTGGCGGTTCTCACCGCCCAGAGAACGGCGCGGTTTGTGAAATAGGGAAAAATNCGCAAAAAAGCGTCCGGAATTTCCGGACGCTTCCCATTTTCCGCTCAAAACGTGAGCCGCATATCGTACCAGACCGCCCCGCCGTGGGTGGACTGGGAAATCCCCTCGCTGACGAAGCCAAACTTTTCGTAGTAATGGACCAGCGCCGCCTTGCAGGTCAGGACGCAGCCCTTCCGCCCCTGGGACCGGGCCTGGGCGGCCACATGGTTCAGCAGGCGGGCGGCGCACCCCCGCCTCCGGTACTGGGGCAGGGTGTCCACGCCGAAAATCATCTGCCACGCGCCGTTCTCCTGGTGGAGGGCGGCGTTTTCGTACATCTCGTCCCGGAGAAACGGCTCGTCGGTCGCCAAGCCGTTGACAAAGGAGATGATCTCCCCCTCCTCCGTTTCCAGGAGCCAAAAGTGCTCCGGATAGGCCCGGAGCCGCCGGGCGATGGCCTCCTCTGCGGCGGCCTCGGCGGCGGGGAAGCAGACCGCCTCCATCTCCGTCAGGGCGTTTAGGTCCGACGGCCGGGCGGTGCGGATGTGGGCGTTTTCCATCATTTCATATACTGGTAGGCCAGCAGAAGCCGGGCGGTGGAGTTGGTCATGTTCACGAACTCATAGGGCTGGTCCGCCGCGAAGCGGAGCGCGTCCCGCTCCATCAGCTGGAACACCTCTCCCTCCGCCGACAGGCTCACGGTGCCGGACATGACGGTGGCGTGGCAGACGCAGCCGGGGACGGACAGCTCCGGCCGGTATTTGGCGCTGATGTACAGATCCAGGAAAAAGCTCTCCTGGCGGGTAACGTCGTCATAGGGAAAGGAGGGCCGCAGCAGAACCTTGCCGCCGTCCAGCCGCTTAGGGATATTGTCCGGCTCGCGGGTCAGCAGCAGGGAGGTAAAATCGTCGTTTTCCAGCAGGACCTCCGCCGGGATCTTCAACGCCGAGGCGATTTTCCCCAGAATGGCCACGGAGGGATTGGCGTCTCCCCGTTCGATTTGGCTCAGCATACTGCGGGAAACCCCAGACAGAAGCGCCGTCCGCTCCAGGCTGAGCTTTTTGCTCTTGCGGATGCGCTTGATATTTTCTGCAACAGCCCGGTTCAACTCCATAAAACGGCAGCCTCCAGAAAAGATTACTTACGCTTTTAGTGTACCTGTCTTGTCGAAATTTGTCAAGAACAAGAAGAAATTGGCCGGGATGGAAACGGGAGGTATTGACATGCCGTTTGGAAATCGTTTATAATGAAATACAACAATTGGCGGCGGGGGCCATTGCGCCCCGGAGCGGAATGATATGGGAAAAGGGTGGTAGTCATGGGCTTGTTTTCATCTCTGTTTTCTGGGCCTGCGGAGGATACTCGGGCAGAAAACAGCGCAAAGGAGCAGACAGCGGCATTTCCTGATTTGTATGACGGTATGACGATCACCCTGCTGGCGGAGGACTCCCATCCCCTGCTGACAGGAAGACTCACGGCGTTTACCTCGTCGGAAATGACTTTGGAGCGCCTGCCGGGATGGTTTTCCTTTGATGTTTTCGACGNAGGCACNNCCGTCGTGGTGAGAGGCTACAACAAACGGATGGAGCCGTTCAACTTCACCGGCAAAATCCAGGAATCCTCCCGCATCGTCTGCAAGCTCAAGGANCTGGAGGTCCTTCCCTTTACGGAACANCGCTATAACTTCCGGCTGTTCACCAACTGTCCCGCCACGCTGTATTATCAGGCGGACGTCCGCCGGGAGCATCCCGAGGAATGNGCGCTGGTGGATATCAGCACNGGCGGCGCGTGCATTGAGTCGGAGTACCTTCACGCCGAGGANGAGATTTTGCAGCTGAAGGTNAANCTGGAGGACTACAAGCCCATGGATTTTTTGGGCCAGATCATCCGGGTCACCGAGTACACNCCCGGAAAATTCCGCTACGGNTTNCTCTTCGCCCANCTGGAGGAACAGGAGCTGACGGATCTGACCAGGACGCTGTACAATATCCAGCTGGGGCAAAAGCGGTCATGGAGCCGAAGCGAAAGCGGAAGCTGGGGCTGACGGCGCATGGCGNTTCCCACNGTATACGAAAAGCTGAACGGGTTTTCACGGCCTGTTCAGCTTTTTTCTGCCCTTTTCATCCAATTCCGCCGGGATCGGAGGGAACGCACGGTTTAACCCGTGCCGGAATATACAAGTCCGCTAGCCGGAGGCACGGGGCGCGGCGGGGGAGTGTCCCATTTGAAGAGTTTATAAAAATTTCTTCATAAAACCATAATACCCGTCCGCCAGTGATAGAAGGGCTTTCGGCATCTCTGAGAGAGAAACCCTTTGTGTTATAAAATGCGCGNTAGGACACACCCCGCGGCGGAAAGCCTCTTGCAAAGGAGCGGCGGATATAGTATACTATGGTCGGAAAAACAAAAATGCGGCAGCTTACGGGTGGGCCAACACCCGCAAGCCTGCGCAGGTGCTNANNCCACCTACACAACGGCCATTGGCCGCACCGCATGGGTATTATACGACATTCCGGCTCTTTTTACAAGGGGGCGGGTGTTGTTGTCGTACCTTTTGCGCCCGTGTCGCATGAGAAGGAACGACTTCTTACGCTGTGTAGGCACCGCCCTGCACGGCGTTTTTGTTTTTCACCCGGCGCGCCTGGGGGCGGAACGCCCCTGGGGCCGCTGTGGTGAAATCAGATTTACNAAACAGGAGGTGAANTTTTCCTGCGCCTGAACAGAGGCTATACTCAACCTGAAACGGAGGAATTTTTGTGTTAATCGGAATCATTGTACTTATCGCCATNATCGCCGGTATTTCCGTGGCGATNTGCCGCGCCTGGAATAAGGGTAAAAGCGGCCGCCAGGCGGAGGCGGAGGCCCAGCGGGCACGCAACGGGGGCAAGGCTGTACTGGAATGGGACAGGCCCANGGCCCAGGGACCGGCGGANCCGGAATTTGGCGNGCTGCTGGTGGAGATTCCNAAAAAATCCGGGGCCGCCGGNGTACAATTTTACCGTGAAGGCATGGTGGTAAACGGTAAACGCNTATCCTATGAGAATNTGAAAGACGTGGTGTACATTCCCGGAACGCNGGGNCTGGCCCTGACGATGAAGCAGAAGCTGCGCAACTCCGCCGTGCTGTGGCTGTANCGGAAAAAAGGCTCNACCATTGGCATCCGCGATTTGAGCTATCGGTTTGATGACGAGACNATGCAGGCCATCCAGNACGGCCTGGGCTTCCGGCGGNGCTGANNGCCGGAGGNCGCAAAANGAGGNCNCCNTGGGAGNCCCCGCCNNGTTTCGCCAAAGGGAGCCCTTGATATCNGGGCCCACCGCTGGTATNNGAAAGGTGAAGAGCCGCCGCGGCAAGCGGGTGGCTTTGACTTATCNGGNAATCATAAGCGGAAGCCTNAGAAACCGTCACTTGGCANAGNGGCGGTTTCTGCGTTTTACGGNNGCCGTAACAGNAAACTATCCGATATGTNGAGTAATACGCATNTATGTCCNCCCCTTTTCGGGGNAACGCAGCCGTCCCTGCCGCCGCGCGGAGCCCCGCCCTCTCGGAAAGAGGGCGGGGCTATTTACCATATACCCGCTATTCTGTCAATCTCAGACCCGCTTCCAGCTGGCCCCGCCCTTCACGTCGGTGATCTCAATGCCCTGGGCTTTCAGCTCGTCGCGGATGCGGTCCGCCTCGGCGAAGTTCTTCGCCTTCTTAGCCTCGTACCGCTGGAGTACCAGCGCGTCGATGTCCGGGTCCCCCTGGCCGGTGATGACGTAATCCCCGGCGGCAGTAACCTGGGCCTTGGCGTTTTCCGCCCGGCGCTCTGCCGCCTTGTCCAGAAGGCTCAGGGAGAGAACCGAGTCGAAATCCCCGATCAGGGCCAGCTTGGTGGCGTCGTTGGTCCGCGCCTTCAACACGTCGAAAATGGCCGTGACCCCCATGGAGGTGTTCAAATCGTTGCCCATCTGCTGCAAAAATTTGGCCTTGTAATCCACCACGATTTC
Source organism: Oscillibacter sp. (assembly GCA_014799855.1). Taxonomy (GTDB): domain Bacteria; phylum Bacillota; class Clostridia; order Oscillospirales; family Oscillospiraceae; genus Oscillibacter. The sequence continues at coordinate 3,039 of JAAVHG010000043.1, read as the reverse complement.
CTGGTCCACCTCGCCGCCGGGCACGAGGGAAGCAATGCGGCCAACCAGCTTTTGGTAGGCCCCCTGGGCGTTGTCCAGATTCTCCCAGGTGAACACCAGTCCCTTCCGGTAGTGGCTCTGGAGGCAGAAATAGCGGTAGGCCAGAGGGTCGTACCCCTTCTCTTCCAGAAGGGAGACAGTGAGAAACTCCCCCTTGGACTTGGACATCTTGCCGTCGTTGGTGTTCAGGTGGTGGACATGGAACCAGTGGGGGCACCAGGGATGGCCCAGGTAGCTTTCCGACTGGGCGATCTCGTTGGTGTGGTGGGGGAAGGCGTTGTCCACGCCGCCGCAGTGGAGGTCCAGGTACTCCCCGTTGTACTTCATGGAAATGCCGGAGCACTCAATATGCCAGCCGGGGTAGCCCACGCCCCAGGGGGAATCCCATTTCAGGGCCTGATCCTCGAATTTGCTCTTGGTGAACCAGAGGACGAAGTCGTTTTTGTTCCGCTTGTTCTCGTCCTCCTCCACGCCCTCCCGGACGCCCACGGCCAGATCCTCCTCGTCGTGGTCGTTGAAGACGTAGTAGCGTTTCAGCTTGGAGCTGTCGAAATACACGTTGCCGCCGGCCAGATANGCGTAGCCGGTGTCCACCAGCTTGGAGATAATTTTGATATACTCGTCAATGCACCCGGTAGCGGGCTGCACCACGTCGGGGGTCTTGATGTTCAGCTTGCGGCAGTCGTCGAAGAAGGCGTCGGTGTAAAACTTGGCGATGTCCATCACCGTCTTGTTCTCCCGCTTGGCCCCCTTGAGCATCTTGTCCTCTCCGGTGTCGGCGTCGCTGGACAGATGGCCCACGTCGGTGATGTTCATGACCCGGTTCACGTCGTACCCGGCGTAGCGGAGATACTTCTCCAGCACATCCTCCATGATATAACTGCGGAGGTTGCCGATGTGGGCAAAGTGGTAAACGGTAGGGCCGCAGGTGTACATCTCCACCCGGCCGGGGGTGTGGGTTTTGAACTCCTCTTTCTTATGGGTGGCGGAATTGTAGAGATACATATTCATCCTCCATTACCGGGGGCGGCCTCTGTGCCGCTCCTCTATTTGATTGCTGTTTGATTTCAAAATGCCCTATAGCGGCTGGCCCAGCCCCTCCATGACTTCCAGCAAGGCGGCGTAGCTCTCCTGAGCGGTCCCACCGTACAGGACCTCATAGTGATCGCCCGCGTCCATAACCACTACCAGATTATCGGGGCGGCTGCTGTAGAAGGTAATTTCCAAATCCATCCAGTTTTTCAAGACAGCGGGGCGTTTCGCCAGCTTGGACCGGACGACTGCCAGCTCTTCCCCGGTCAGCCAATAGTATTCCTCCGTGGAGTATTTCAGCTGCCATATGGCCTCATAGGTCAAGGCCGCCTCCAGAAATTCGCTGGTAGTGGGAGCGGACAGCAGCCAGGGATCGCCGTCCTCCATCTGGGTATATACCGGCGGGTCCGGCAGGGAAAGGTCCTCCCGGCGGATTTCCGCCCGGCAGACCCCTTGATTTTCACAGAGCAGAAGCAGGTGGTCCGACTGGGTCAAATGCTTCCACCGCTGAAAGTCCTCCGGAAAAGCCCACTCATCCTGGTTGACCCGCAGTTCCCTGGTGTGTCCAAGGGTGCGGTAAAACTCCTCCAACACCGCGGGAATTTCTCCAAATACCGCCTTCATGGCGGCGATCTCCCCATCGGTACAGCCCTGGGGCTGATCGACGCCGTAAAGGTCATGGATCAATTTCCGCAGTTCCATATTGTCTTTCCTTCCGCCTCTCAGGCGGGTTTCCCCTTTCTGCTGTCGGCGTTTTTCAGGCGGTACAGCTCCTCTTCCAGGTGCTCGATGCGCTCGGCCATGGCGGTAAGCTCCTCCAAAACCGGGTCGGTCATGTGGATCTGGTCCACATCGTCGGCAAAGTACACCGGCTCTCCGGCACACCGGACCACACGGGCGGGAACGCCCACGGCGGTGCAGTTGGGGGGCACCTCCCGCAAAACCACCGCTCCGGCGGCGATGCGGGCGTTATCCCCCACGGTGAAGGGACCCAGCACCTTGGCTCCGGAGCCTACCAGAACATTATTCCCCAGAGTGGGGTGCCGCTTGCCCTGGTCCTTTCCGGTGCCGCCCAGGGTCACGCCCTGGTAGAGGAGGCAGTCGTCGCCGATTTCCGTGGTCTCGCCGATGATAATGCCCATGCCGTGGTCAATGACCAGGCGGCGGCCGATCTTCGCGCCGGGGTGGATTTCGATGCCGGTCCAAAACCGGCTCCACTGGGACACCGTCCGGGCCAGAAACCGCAGATGGTGACAGAACAGCCAGTGGGCCGCCCGGTGATAGAGGACGGCGTGGACGCCGGGATAGAGGAGAAAAATCTCCAGCTTGCTTCGGGCCGCCGGGTCCCGGCGCTGATAGGCGGCCAGAAGGCCTTCCAGACGGGTTANGCGTTTTGCCATGATAAAAAATCTCCTTGTGCCGGCCGGGGGAAATAAAAACGCCCCCGTACCGAAAAGTACGAGAGGCGACGAATCGCGGTTCCACTCTCATTTATCACTCAAGGAGGTCCGNTGACGGGGACCANCCGGGGGGCTTCCACATCCCCCGCGCTCCCGGACGCACTTCACGGCCGCCTCCGTGGGCCCGCTTCCAGCCGGTGGCGCGCCCTCTCTGTCCGNNGGTCATACCGCTACTCTTTCCGTTCATCGCGCTGTTCAGTTGCGGCGGAGGGCNNNNCCCTCCACTCTCTAGCATATTAGCAGGATTTGTCCGGGGTGTCAAGGGTGGATTTTNCGCGCGGAGTGTCCAAAAGGAGAGTTAAAAGAAATCAAAGAGAGAAAAAGGAACTGCGGCCCCCGGATGACGAGAACGGTAGCGATCTTTTTGGAGGCCAAAACGGTTATAAGCTCTAAGGAACCACTGATTAAAGAGTGAAAAAAGCAAGGAAATATTGGAAATGGGGAATGGAGATTGAGGAAAGGACCAGATTGAGGGGAATAGTCTTATTTTCTTTATCCTATTTTGCTC
>JAAVHG010000042.1 GCA_014799855.1 Oscillibacter sp. | reverse complement strand
CTGGGCCTCCTGGCGCAGCATGTCCAGAAGGCTGTCATAGGTATCCCTGCCGTAAATCTCCGGCTGGCGGATGCCCAGCATGTTCAGGTTGGGGCCGTTAATCACCAGAATCTTTTTGTTCACAAAAATCCCTCCAAATCTCCCTGGCGGTCTCCGCCGCCGGGGCGTTGTTGAGGATAGAGGCGTCCGCCGCCGCGTCGTAGAGAGGCTGGCGGACCAGGTACATTTCCTCCAGCCGCCCCGCCTGGGACAGAGGCCGTCCGTCGGTGGGCAGATCCTCCAGAGCCCGCTGGATAAAGTATACCCGCCCGCCCCGGCGCATAGTCAGCCGGTTCTCCGGCCGAAGGACGCAGCCGCCTCCGGTAGCCACAATCCGCCCGGGCTGGGCCATAGCCTCCGCCAGTACCCGGCTCTCCAGGTCCCGGAAGGCCTGCTCTCCTTCCTGGGCGAAGATCTCCGGAATGGGCCGTCCTGCCTGCCGGACGATCTCCTCGTCCAAATCCACCAGCGGCAGGCCGGACAAGGCCGACAGGGCCTTTCCCACGGTGGACTTGCCGCAGCCAGGCATACCCACCAAAACAATGTTAGTCATATCCCGTTGGAGCCCTGATATAAGGAGTTCAAGACTTAAATTTGGAATCCTTTTATCAAAAAACAATTCCTCAGCCCTTACCGCCTGCGCCACTAACATAGGAAGGCCTCCTGTGTACTGCATTAGTCCAGTTCGGAATCCTCGGAAAATTTGATTTATTTCCCATCCCTCTGGTGTGAGGCCAAATTTCGCCAGGTCCGGATTCCATCTTTGGGAAGCAGGCCCTTTTTTCAGGTCTTGAAGCACCCGGTTAATTCCCTCCGCCTGCAAAATGAGATTTGTCCGTCTAGGATTATAGATGACATCCACTACTGCTGTAACTCTTGACAGAACCCGCAGATCCACAGGGCTTGCCTCCACATTGGGCCACATGCCTACGGGGGTGGTATTGACCAGAACCTGGGCGTCCCCATGGCGCTGGGGGAGGTTATCGTAATTNTCCGGGCCGGAGCGGGANATNACNNCNATCTCCGCCGCCCCCTCCNGNNTCGCNGCGGCCTGGGCAGTGAGGGAGGCCCCGCCGCTGCCTAAAATGACCACCTTTTTCCCCCGGAGGGTAATCCCCGCCCGGCGGAGCATGTAAAGGAAGCCGTCAATGTCCGTATTGTACCCGTACAGCTTCCCGTCCCGGCGGACGATGGTATTCACGCTGCCGATAGCCGCCGCCTCCGGGTCGATCTCGTCGCAGAGGGGCATCACGTCCCGCTTGTAGGGAATGGTGACGTTGAGCCCGCCGATGTCCTCCCGGCGGAGGAAATCCGCCAGCTCCGCCCGCTCCAGCTGGATCAGGCGGTAATCCTTGCAGCCCAGGGCCTTGTGGATGGGGGGCGACCAGCTGTGGCCCAGCTTGCGGCCGATGAGGCCATAGAGTTTGTCCCCCATGGCTTACACTTCCGCGTAGTTGCCCAGGAACTGGAACTGGGCGCAGCTGCGCTCCATCTCCTCCAGCATAGCCAGGACGCTGGGGTCCTGGAGATTGGCCTCCAGCTCCACGAAGAAAACGAACTCGAAGTCGCTGCCCACCACCGGGCAGGACTCCAGCTTGGTCATATTGACTCCCAGGGGGGCCAGCTTGGACAAGGCCTCGCAGAGAGCGCCGGGGCGGTTGGCAAAGGCGATAATGAGGCTGACCCGGTTGGCCCCGGCGTAGATTCTGGGCTCCTTGGTGACGCAGATGAAGCGGGTGTAGTTATTGTCGCTGTTTTGAATCCGGTCATTGAGGCATTCCAGACCGTACAAGGCGGCGCAGGGATGGGAGGAGATAGCGGCGGCGTGAGGCCCGGCCTCCGCCACCATCTTGGCGGCCACGGCGGTATTGTCGCAGGGGATCACCTTCACGCCGTTCAAGCCGTTCAGGAAGCGGCTGCACTGGCCGATGGCCTGCTGGTGGGAATAGATCTCCGTCACGTCCTCCATCCGCACCCCCGGCAGGGCCAGCAGCTCATGGCGGATGCACAGGCGGGTGGAGCGGACGATGGAGAGGCTGTGCTCCTGCAAAAGCTCGTAGACGGCGCGAACGGAGCCGTTGGAGCTGTTTTCAATGGGCAGTACGCCGAATTTGCACAGCCCGGACTCCACCGCGGAGACCACCGCGTCGAAGGTCTTCACGTACATGATATTTCCCCGGGGGAAGAGGCGGTCACAGGCCGCCTGGGAGTTGGCCCCCTCAATGCCCTGGCAGGCCACAAGGCCCGTCTGGGGGAAAATGGGGTCCGCCGCCGCCAGAGAGGCCCGGACCTGCGCGCCCACCTTGGTAGGGGCGTTCAGCAGTTCCGCCTGCCGGGACCGGGCCAGCTCGAAGAGGGTGGAGTACAGGTGGTAGGCGTACCGCTCCCGGTCGCCCGCCCGCTCCGTGACCTTGGCCAGAATCTCCCGCTCCCGCTGTTTGTTGAGAATGGGGAGGTGATGCTCGTTTTTATAGGCGGCCACCTCCTCGGAGAGGGCCATGCGCTGTAAGAACAGGTCCAGCAGCTGGTCGTCCACAGCGTCGATTTTCGTGCGGATTTCAGAAAGTTCCATGATTTCCCTCCAACAATACGTCTAAAAGTACGGCGGCAGTCACCGCCTCAATGACCGGGACGGCCCGGTGGGCAACGCAGGGGTCGTGGCGGCCGTGAATGGTCAGCTCCGCGTTTTCCCCGGCGGACAGGCTGACGGTCCGCTGGGCCTGTCCGATAGACGGCGTGGGCTTGACAGCCGTCCGGAGAACGATGGGCATTCCCGTGGTGATGCCGCCTAAAATCCCGCCGGCGTGGTTGGTTTCCGTGCGGATTCGGCCGTTTTCCATCATAAAGGAGTCATTATTTTCCGATCCCCGGAGGGACGCGGCGGCAAAGCCCTGGCCGAACTCCACGCCCTTGACGGCGGGAACGCCGAAGAGGGCGGCGGCAAGGCGGTTCTCTATGCCGTCAAACATGGGATCTCCCAGTCCGGCGGGGAGGCCGACAGCGGCGCATTCGATCACGCCTCCAACGCTGTCCAGCTCCGCCTTGGCCTGAGTGATTCGCTCCCGCATCCTCTCCCCGGCTTCATCGTCCAAAACCGGGAAGGATTTTCCCGCGATCTCGTCAAAAAGCGCCGCTGTGGGCAGAAGGGGGAAGGGCCGGTCCAAAACGCCGCCAACGGCGGACAGGTGCGCCCCCACATAGACTCCCCGGCGGGCCAGAAGCTGCTTGGCGATGCCTCCCGCCACGCACAGGGGGGCCGTGAGACGGCCGGAGAAGTGCCCGCCGCCCCGCATATCCGCGTGGCCGCCCCACTTCACCCAGGCGGTGTAATCCGCGTGGCCGGGCCGGGGCTTATCGGCCAGCTCTCCGTAATCCCTGGAGCGCTGGTCGGCGTTTTCTATCATGGCGCAGAGAGGCGCGCCGCAGGTGACGCCGTTTTCCAAACCGGAGAGGAAAACGGGTTTGTCCGCCTCCTTCCGCGCCGTGGAAAGGGGGCTTGTTCCCGGCTTCCGCCGGTCCAGGAACCGCTGGAGCTCCTCCAGATCCACCGCCTCCCCGGCGGGCAGGCCGTCGATGACCACGCCGATGGCCCTGCCGTGGGACTGGCCGAAGACGCTGACGCGGAGCAGCTTTCCAAACTCAGAGGACACGGACGTCACCTCCCAAATTCCCGTAATCCCGCCAGAAATCCGGATAAGATTTCCGCACCGCCTCCGCCCCCTGGATGGTCACNGGGGACTCACAGCGGGTAGCGGCAATGGCGGCGGCCATGACGATGCGGTGGTCGTTGGCCCCGTCCACAACGCCTCCCCGGAGGGAGGGCACGCCGTGGACGGTGAGGCTGTCCGGCCCCTCGTCAGCAAGGCCCCCCAGGTCCAGCAGCATATCCCGGACAGTGGCCAGGCGGTCGCTCTCCTTCATCCGCAGGCGGGCGGCGTTGGTGAAGGTAGTGCTGCCCTTCCGCACCGCCGCCATCACCGCCAGAGGCGGCAGAAGATCCGGGCAGTTGGAGATATTGATGGTCACGTCTCCCGGCGCGGACAGGGCGCCCGCATGGACAGTCACCGCCTTGTCCCCCTGGAAGGACCCGGAGTCCAGGCCCCGGATGCGGACCTGGCTTCCCAGAACCATGGCGGCGTACCAGAAGGCCCCCTGGGACCAATCCGCCTCCACCGCCGCGTCAAAGGGCTGGTAAACGCCGGGAAGAACGCCAAAACCCTTCTCCGGAGCATAGCGCACCTGGATGTTGCACTTTTGCAGGACTCCCATGGTCATGGTCACGTAGTCGGCGGACTCCAGCGGCGTGGTGCTGGACACCATGCTGGGGCCGTTCAGCAGAGGCAGGGCCATCAGGAGGCCCGTAAAGAACTGGCTGGACACATTCCCCGGCAGGCGGTACTCTCCGGGCCTCAGATTCCCCTGAACCGTCAGCACGCCGTCCTCCAAACGGTGGTCGATGCCCATCTGGTCAAAAATGTCGAAATAGGGCTGCTGGGGCCGCTCCATGAGCCGCCCCCGGCCGGTAAATCTGCCGCCTCCCGCCAGAGCCAGGGCGGCGGGGATCATAAACCGCAGGGTGGACCCGGACTCGCCGCAGTCAAACTCAGGCAGATCCGCCTGGCCGCACTCCTGATTGATGCAGCCCTTGATCCGCAGGCTGTCCTTCCCGGTCCACTCCCATTGGCAGCGGAACTGCGAGACACAGCGGAGGGTGGCCTCGATGTCCTGGGAGAAGGAGACGTTTTGTATGGTGCTGGTCCCCGCCGCCAGGGCGGCGGCGATGACGAAGCGGTGGGCCAGGGACTTGCTGGGAGGCGGGGTGACGATGCCGGAGAGCCGGCGGGGCTGAATGCGAACGTCCATCTATGCCTCCCATCCCGCCCGGATGACGGGCAGAAGCTCCGTCACAGGCAGTTTTTTCAGGGCGCACCGGCCGATTTTCTCCGGGACCACAATGGTGATGGAATCCCCCGCCCGCTTCTTGTCGGAAAGGGCCGCCTCCGCCAGGGCCTCGGGGCTATATTCGGCGGCGGTGGGCAGATGCAGGGCGGAGAGGGCGCCGCAGATCCGCTCCGCGACAGGCTCCGCCGTCCAGCCCAGATTTTCGGCGCTCCGGGCCATAATGGCGAGTCCCGCCGCCACGGCGTGGCCGTGGGGGATGGCGTAACCGCTGCACTTCTCAATGGCGTGGCCCACGGTGTGGCCCAGGTTCAGCAGTTTCCGCTCCCCCTGCTCCCGCTCGTCCCGCTCCACGACCCCGGCCTTGTAGGCCACGCACCGGGCGACGACCTCCTCCGGCGCGGCGGTAAGGGTCCCGGTCTCAAAGAGGGCGAAAAGGCTCTCGTCGCAGAGGACCCCGGTTTTCACCGCCTCGGCGGCTCCGTCGGCGAAGACGGCGGGGGGGAGGGTTTTCAAGCAGCCGGTATCGCAGAGAACGGCGGCGGGCTGCAAAAAGGCCCCCGCCAGATTTTTTCCCGCCCGCAGATCAATGGCCGTCTTCCCCCCCACAGAGGAATCCACGGCGGAGAGGAGGGTGGTGGGCAGCTGGACATACCGGACGCCCCGGAGGTACACGGCGGCGGCAAAGCCCGCCATGTCCCCGGTAACGCCGCCCCCCAGGGCGGCCACGCAGTCGGTGCGGGTCAGGCGTTCTTCCGCCAAAAATTCCAAAATGGACGACAGCGTCTCCATATTCTTGCTGCCCTCCCCGGCGGGGAAGGTGCAGACGCTGACGGTATATCCCGCCGCCGACAGGCTGGCCGTAACCGTGTTTAAATACANGGGCCCCACAGTGGAGTCGGTGATCACCGCCGCATGGCAGGGGGGGATCACCTCCCGGACCCGGTCTCCGCACTCCCGGAGCAGGCCGGGGCCGATAGACACGGCATAGGGGGGGCGGGTGTTGACGGGAATCGTTTGTACAGGCATGGGATCGCTCCTTCCCTTAATTTCCTCCGGCGGTGTCCTTCATCTCCCGGCCCTCCTTCAACAGGGCCCGGAGGCGGTCCGCGTCTTTGGCCGTCAGGGCCTCCCGGTACTCGGTCAGATGGCGGATCAGCTCCTCCAGCTCGGCGGTGAGATAGTCCGCGTCGTCCAAAAACAGCTCCGTCCACATGTCCTCGTCCAGCCGGGCCACACGGGTCATGTCCTGAAAGCTCCCGGCGGAGAAGCCCCGGCGGCGCTGGGCCTCGGGGGATTTCACATAGGCGCTGGAGGCGATATGGGCCAGCTGGGAGGTAAAGGCGATGATCCGGTCATGCTCCTCCGGGTCGGAGAAGGTGAGGCCGGCGAAGCCCAAATCCAGGAAAAAGGCCTTCAAAGTCTCCAAAAGCCGCATATCCGTCCGCTTGTCGGGGGTCAGAATCATGGAGGCCCCCACATAGAGGTCGGCGCTGGAGGCGGTAAAGCCTCCCCGTTCCCGGCCCGCCATGGGGTGGCCGCCGATATAGGCGAAGCCGTGCTCCTCGGCCAGGGGCGCAAGGGCCTCCACCACCACCCGCTTCACGCCGCAGAGATCCACCAAAATAGCGGATTTNGCGATTTTTCCCCCGTTTTCCCGCACCCAGTCAATGGCCGCCTGGGGGCGGATGGCCACCAGAATCAAATCGCACCGGGGCAGGTTCTCCCCGGTCAGAGGNCCGTCAATGGCTCCGCACATCCGGGCCAGGGTCATGGTTTCCGCGTCCAGATCCACGCCGTAGACGGTGTGTCCGGTGCGGGCCTTGGCGCTTTTCGCCATGGACCCTCCAATGAGGCCCAGGCCGACAATTCCCACCACCATGGCCTCAGCCCTCCAGGGACCGGACGGCCTCGTGGAGCTTCAAGAGCTTCCGGGCCAGAGTGTCGAAGGCCTCCGGCTTCAAGGACTGGGGCCCGTCGCAGAGGGCGTGGGCCGGGTCGTTGTGGACCTCGATCAGCAGTCCGTCGGCCCCGGTAGCCACGGCGCCCATGGCCAGGGGGTCCACCAGCCAGTATTTCCCCGTGGCGTGGCTGGGGTCCACCACCACAGGCAGGTGGGTCAGCTGCCGCAGAACGGGGATACAGGCCAAGTCCAGGGTGTTCCGGGTGTAGCTCTCGAAGGTGCGGATGCCCCGCTCACAGAGAATTACGTTTTCGTTGCCGCTGGCCATGACGTACTCGGCGCTCATGAGCCACTCCTCATAGGTGGCGGACATNCCCCGCTTGATCATCACCGGCTTGGGCTGATGGCCCACGGCCTTGAGAAGGTCAAAATTCTGCATATTCCGGGCCCCGATTTGGATCACGTCCACATCGTCNAACAGGGGAAGCTGGCTGAGGTCCATCAGCTCCGTGACNATGGGGAGGCCGGTCTCCGCCCGGGCGGCCTTCAAATACTCGATGCCNGTGGCCCCCAGGCCCTGGAAGGAATAGGGGGAGGTTCTGGGCTTGAAAGCGCCGCCCCGCAGCATAGTGGCNCCGCTGGCCTTCACNGCNTTGGCNATAGCCACCACCTGCTCCTCGCTCTCCACGGAGCAGGGGCCCGCCATAATGGTCAGGTTTCCGCCGCCGATTTGGGTNTCCCGGACATGGATCACAGAGTCCTCCGGGTGGAATTTCCGGTTGGCGTTTTTATANGGCTCCTGGACCCGGCGCACGTCCTCCACAATGTCCAGGGCGGCGATCAGGTCGATGTCCAGCTTGGAGGTGTCCCCCACCAGTCCCAGAATGGTNTGGGCGTCGCCGATGCTGGTGTGGATGGTGATGCCCTTGTCCTGGAGCCAGTTGATGAGGCTGTCCAATTGCTCGCGGTTGTGGTTGTTTTTNAAAATAACGATCATGATGCTTTCCTCCTGATTATAGAATGCGCGATAATACAGAAAAACCCGCAGCCGGTCCGGCTGCGGGTATCATGTATGATCAGGCTTCCCAGAACTCCCAAATCTTACACGCGCGCGCTTTCAGCCAAACCGAAATAAGCCTTACCCGTAAAATAGGTAAAGCTAAAGTAGCGGTATTCGGCGGCGCGGGCGATGTTAATCATGGCGGTCGTTTCCCTTCTGTGNTGCTCAGAAATAAATCGCCGGGGTTCTNATGTAAAGAATAGCACGGCCCNNAGAAAATAGAAATGGGNATTTCCCCTAAAGAAATCCGGNCCTTGGGCAAAAATTTGATAAATTCCGCCTAAAATCAGCCNGCTTTCGGCAGNCAGGCGGCCATCAGCAGCCCGGTNGACTCCAAAATATACTGCACATCCTGCCGCATGTCCGAGCGGTTNTCCAGATACTGCCGGTGGAGCCGGTCCAGGGCGGCGGGAAGGTCGGCGCAGCGCTTTTCCAAAAGGGGACGGCTGTTGGCAAGGTAGTCCGCCAGATACAGCCGGAGGTCGTTTTCGTAGTGGCGGTGGGCCCAGATGGTGTCCGGGTAAATCTCATTGTGGGGATAAGTAAAGGCGTCGGCCAGATAGTGGGTCAGCTTGCCCAGGGTGTAATACTGCCACACGGTCCAGCGGGTCCGCCTCTGCAAGCGGCGGATCTGGGCGTTGATGTAGGCCTGCGAGTTGGAAAAGTTATGACCTTTCAGCTTATAGGCCCGAATAGACCCCTTTAAATAGGTCAGCGGATTGCAGTCCGGCTGAAAAGAGCCCAGCAGAAAAGCCCACTCAAACCGCTTGGCGCCAAAGCCGTGTTCACATTCCAGCAGGGTGGAGGCCAGGAGCTTATGACTTCGCTTTTGCACAATGCGTCCCCTCCGGGTTTTGTAAAATCATCCGCCGGATTGGCGGCTGACTTGGATTATACCACACTAACCGGGCAAAAAGCAAGGATAAAAAATGGCAAATTATGCGAAAAATTCCGGCCCGTTCCGGCGTTTTCCGGTAAAAATATTCATATACCATTCATTTCCACAATATCTGCGCCTCTTTACGCACAAAGCGGCCGTCCCACTGCCCAACGGGCGGCGGGACGGCCTGGAGGAGAGTTTTCCCATTTACACGGAGAACAGCAGATCGCTGTACACCGGGAAGGGCCAGTAGCCGGCGGCGGTGATGGTTTCCAGCTGGTCAACGGCGCTCCGGGCCGCGGCCATATCGGGAACGAGGGTGTCGTGGCAGTAGCGCATGGCCGCCTCCGGATCGGCGGGGACGCTGTCCAGATCCCTGGCCAGCCTGCCGCAGTCCTCCATCAGGCGGTCGGTCAGCCTGCCCACGTCCTGGGCGGTGGCCGTCTCATAGCCACAGGGAACGCCGCAGCTCTGCTTGCTGGAGGCCCGGCCGCACAGCTCCGCGGCGTAGGCGGAGACGGCGGGGAGGATGTCGTGGCGGATCATGTCCACCATGGTCCGGCCCTCGATCGCCACCACGTTTTTGTAGTTCTCCACATGGATCTCGTACCGGGCCCGGATCTCCGCCTCCGTATAGATGCCGTGCTTGATGAACAGCTCCATATTCTTGGGGGCCACGTAGGCGGGCAGGGCGTCGGCGGTGGATTTCAGGTTGCTGAGGCCCCGCTTCTCCGCCTCGGCGATCCAGGCGTCGTCATAGCCGTTGCCGTTGAAGATGATCCGCTGGTGATCCGTGAAAACCCGCTTGATCAGGGCGTGGAGATCCCCCTGGAAGTCGGAGGAGCCCTCCAGCTCGTCGGCGAACTGCTTCAGCTCCTCCGCCATCATGGTATTCAGGGCGATGTTGGGGCCGGAAATGGACTGGGAGGAGCCCAGCATCCGGAACTCGAACTTATTACCCGTAAAGGCCATGGGAGAGGTGCGGTTGCGGTCGGTGGTATCCTGGCGGATGGCGGGCAGCACGTCCACGCCGATTGCCAGGGTCTTCTTATCGGTGTCGGTGTACTCCGTGCCCTTGATGATGGACTCCACAATGGCGTTCAGCTCGTCGCCCAGGAAGATGGAGATCACGGCGGGAGGGGCCTCCTGGGCGCCCAGGCGGTGGTCGTTTCCGGCGGTGGCCACGGTGGTGCGGAGGAAGTCCTGATAGTCGTCCACGCCCTTGACAAAGGCCGCCAGGAACAGGAGGAACCGGGCGTTCTGGCTGGGAGTGGAGCCGGGACGGAAGAGGTTTCTTCCGGTGTCGGTGCTGAGGGACCAGTTGTCGTGCTTGCCGGAGCCGTTGACCCCGGCGAAGGGTTTTTCGTGGAGGAGGCACACCAGATTGTGCCTGTCCGCCACCTTCTTCATTACCTCCATGACCAGCTGGTTCTGGTCGCAGGCGGTGTTGGCGTCGGAATAGATGGGGGCCATTTCATGCTGGGAGGGGGCCACCTCGTTGTGCTTGGTCTTGGAGAGGATGCCCAATGCCCAGAGAGTCTCGTCCAGCTCCTTCATATAGGCGGCCACCCGGGGCTTGATAGCGCCGAAGTAGTGGTCGTCCAGCTCCTGGCCCCGGGGGGGCTTTGCGCCGAAGAGGGTGCGGCCGGTCATGCGGAGGTCCTCCCGCCGGAGGTACAGCTCCTTGTCAATGAGGAAGTATTCCTGCTCGGGGCCCACCTGGGCAATGACCCGCTTNGTCTCGGTGTCNCCGAANAGGCGGAGAATCCGGACGGCCTGACGGGATACCTCGTCGATGGACCGCAGAAGGGGAGTCTTCTTGTCCAGGGCGTGGCCGGAATAGGAACAGAAGATGGTGGGGATGCAGAGGGAGCCCTCCTTAATGAAGGCGAANGNGGTGGGGTCCCAGGCGGTGTAGCCCCGGGCCTCGAAGGTGGCCCGNAGGCCGCCGGAGGGGAAGGAGGAGGCGTCGGGCTCGCCCCGGACCAGCTCCTTNCCGGAGAATTCCATNATGATCCTGCCGCCGNCGGNGGGNNNGATNAAGCNGTCGTGCTTCTCGGCGGTCACGCCGGTCATGGGCTGGAACCAATGGGTGAAATGGGTGGCCCCCTTNTCCACGGCCCACTGCTTCATGGCCTCGGCNATCTCGTTGGCGGTGGANATATCCAGNGNGGNCCCCTNGGTGACNCAGGTCTTCCACGCNCCGTAGGAGGCGGNGGAAAGGCGNTCCTTCATGGTCTCCTCATTGAATACCTGGCTGCCGAAGAGTTCGGGCAGCCGCNTAGGTTTCTTGCTCATGGCTGTTCCTCCTAAANTATGTCAAATATGGATCAACATTCACACAGGCCGGGGCNTATTCCCCGCTTCCGCCGTAGTTGGAGAGGACGCGGGCGGAGGGGTCGTCTACGTCGCAGCCCTCCCAGGCCTTGTTGGGCATCCAGAAATCCTGGATCATCCCNGCCTGGCCGGGGTAGTGCTTCTCGAAAATCTCCCGGTACAGCAGGCTTTCCTTGGTGAAGGGCGGGCAGTGGTACTCGTATTTCCTCCGCTCCNCCTCAAACTGGCTGTCGGTGTATTTTTCCTGGGCGTAGGCCTTCAAGTCGTCCACCAGGGAGTGGCCCACCGCGTCGGAGAAGGCCGCCTTCTGCCGCCAGAGGATATGGTCCGGCAGGAGNTGGTCCCCCTCAAAAGCGTGGCGGAGGAGGTATTTGCCCATGCCGTAGGTGTTCATCTTCATCCGNGGGTCAAGGCTCATGACGTATTTCACGAAGTCCAGGTCGCCGAAGGGGACCCGGGCCTCCAGAGAGTTGACGGAAATACTGCGGTCCGCCCGGAGCACGTCGTACATGTGGATCTCNTCGATCCGCTTCTTGGCCTCCCGCTGGAAGCTCTCGGGGTCCGGGGCGAAGTCGGTGTATTTATAGCCGAAGAGCTCGTCGGAGATCTCGCCNGTGAGAATNACCCGGATATCCGACTGCTNGTGGATAGCCTTACAGCAGAGGTACATGCCCATGCTGGCCCGGATNGTGGTGATNTCCCAGGTGCCCAGAAGGGCNATNAGGCCNTCCAGGGCCTCCAGGACCTGTTCCCGGGTCATGGTGACCTCCGTGTGGTCCGCGCCGATGAAATCCGCCGCCTCACGGGCGTATTTCAGGTCGATGGGGTCCGTGTCCATGCCGATGGCGAAGGTGCGGATTTTCTTCCCCAGCACCACGGCGCTGATGGCGCACACCAGGGAGGAGTCCAGCCCGCCGGAGAGCAGGAAGCCCACCGGAGCGTCGGCGTCCAGCCGCTTATCCACGGCGGCGATGAGCTTGCCGCGGATCTGGCGGCAGGCGGTTTCCACATCGTCGGTGGAATACTGCTCCACGGTAGTCAAATCCGCGTAGCGGACGAACCTCCCGCCGGCATAGTAGTGGCCGGGAGGGAAGGGGAAGACCGCCTTCACCAGGCCCACCAGGTTTTTCGCCTCGCTGGCAAAGATGATGCCGCCGTCCTTGGCGTCATAGCCGTAATACAGGGGACGGATACCGATGGGGTCGCGGGCGGCAATGAGGGAATCCGTCTCCGCGTCGTAGATGACCATGGCGAACTCCGCGTCCAGCCGGGCGAACATATCCAGGCCGTACTCCCGGAACAGGGGCAGGATGATTTCGCAGTCGCTGCCGCTTTGGAAGACATAGCCCTTCTCCTCCAGCCGCCGCTTCCAGAGGCGGAAGCCGTACAGCTCGCCGTTGCAGACCACCATACTGCCGTCCAGGGCAAAGGGCTGCATCCCCGCCTCCGTCAGGCCCATGATGGCCAGACGGTGGAAGCAGAGCCAGCCGGAAGGGGTCTCCACAACCCGGCTCATGTCCGGGCCGCGGGAGAGGGTGCGGTCAAAATAGGGCGTCAGCTCCTCTTTTGTCCTGGTCTTGGTGGAAAATCCCATAATCGAACACATAAAGCGCACCTCCGAATACGCGCCGTTCCGCCGGAAGGCCGGAACGGAAACAAAAAACGCAGCTATCTTCCTAAATTTTAGGACGAATAGCTGCTATCCGCGGTGCCACCTAATTTGCCCCCTGAGAGGACCACCTTCAAGGCTCCAACAAGCCCGTGTGAGGTAACGATCACAACTCGTCGCACTTACTGGCGGAGTCTTTTCCTTCCCTCCGCGTTCAGATTGCGGCTCCGGAGTGTTCTTCCCGCGGATTCTTTGGTACGGGGTTTCCACCATCCCCCGCTCACTGGCCCGGAACGTCCGCGGTACTTTTCTCCATCTATGCCCTTGCCGTTTTCGGTTTGATGGGTGAAGTGTATCATGGCGGAGGACAATTGTCAACATCAAAACACACAAAATCAGCGGCGGGAAACGGGGCTTTTTTCTCAGGGTTAGTAAATTTCTCATACCACTATGCCGATATACCCGGTAGATAGGAAAAGAGGAGGGATTTTATGGAGTTCCGCGTGACAAACCGCTACACGGGAGCCAGGCAGGCGGTTTCCTCCGCCAAGGGGGAGAAAAGCGGCCAAAGCGCCCGCCTCTCGCTGAAAAAGCCCATGCAGGCCGACAGGCTGGCCCTGTCCCAGCGGGCGGTGAACATGTTAGAGGAGCGGACCCGCCAGGAGGCCCAGGAGCGGGCCAAGCGGCAGAAGGACCGCATGGCGGGGAAGGAGGAGTCCTCCGGATCTCCCCTGGACGCGGCGGTGAAGACCCTGAAGGCCATGCAGCAGTGCCAGAAGATCGCCGCCCGCATCCGGGCCGGGGACAAGGTGCCCCCCGAGGATGAGAAATTCCTCCAGGAAAACGACCCCGCCGGGTATCAGCTGGCGATAGCCTCCCGGAAGCCCAAGAAGGACCCCAAGGAGTGGGACAGCGTGCTGGAGGACGAGAAGAAGGACGCCTCCGGAACCCAGGGCGTATCGGAGACAAGCGGCGCTTCCGGCTCCGGCGGCGGGGCCGCCGCGGAGGCTTCGGAAGCCCCCGCNGANGGATAAACNNGAAAATTNCCCCTAAANNGGAAGAAAAGGGCGGTGCTTACGCACCGCCCTTTTGCGCATGGTTANACTTCNATCTCCGGNGTCTCCCCGGCGGCNTCCGCCAGAAGCGGTTCCACCTGGGCCAGATACGCCTCCACCTGCTCCGCGCANCGGCCCGTGTAGCCCTTGGGGTCCAACAGGGCCTCCATCTCCGCCTCGGTCATGCCNAAGGCGGGCTCCGCCGCCAGACGGTGGAGAAGGTCGCAGGNNTCTCCCTCCTTCATCCGGGCGGTAGCGGCCATGGAGCACTCCCGGATAACCTCGTGNAGCCGCTGGCGGTCGCCGCCCCGCTTCACGCCCTCCATCATCAAATTCTCCGTGGCGATGAAGGGCAGATACTCCCGGCAGGTCCTGTCCACGATCTTCTCGTTGACGTGGAGGCCGTCGGTGACGTTCTGGGCCAGGCGCAGAACCGCGTCGGCGCAGAGGAAGCCCTCCGGCAGGGAGATCCGGCGGTTGGCGGAGTCGTCCAAGGTCCGCTCCAGCCANTGGACGGAGGCGGTCATGGGGGCNTTCATGGCGTNGGCCATGAGATAGCGGCTCAGGGAGCAGATCCGCTCCGAGCGCATGGGGTTGCGCTTATAGGCCATGGCGGAGGACCCGATCTGGTTCTTCTCGAAGGGCTCCTCCACCTGCCGGTCATGCTGCAAGAGGCGGATGTCGTTGGCCATGCGGTAACAGCTCTGNCCGANAGCGGAGAGGCAGNTCAAAATCCGGCTGTCCACCTTCCGGGGGTAGGTCTGGCCGCAGACAGGGAAAATNTTCTCAAAGCCGAANTCGGCGGCGATCTGCCGGTTCATNTGGTCGATTTTCTCCCCGTCCCCGTCGAANAGNTCCAGGAAGCTGGCCTCGGTGCCGGTGGTGCCCCGGCAGCCCANNAANNNNANGNTNTCCAGAACNAANTCCAGCTCCTCCAGNTCNGCNAGAAAATCCTGCATCCAGAGGGTNGCCCGCTTNCCCACCGTCACCAGCTGGGCGGGCTGATAGTGGGTATAGCCCAGAGTGGGGGTGGCCTTATACTGGTCCGCGAAGCGGCTCAGATTCCGAACCACCGCCAAAAGCTGGCCCCGGAGATACCGGAGGCCCTCCCGGTAAATGACGAGGTCGGCGTTATCGGTGACATAGCAGCTGGTAGCCCCCAGATGAATAATGCCGGCGGCGGAGGGGGCCGCTTTGCCGTAGGTATGCACGTGGGCCATCACGTCGT
>JAAVHG010000041.1 GCA_014799855.1 Oscillibacter sp. | reverse complement strand
AGGGAGCAAAGGGAGGGATGCCCGCCAGGGCGTTCCGACCGCAGCGGACTTTGCGACGACGAAAAGAGGTGAAGAGGAATGCTGAAAGCGTTTCGGTTTGACCCCCTGAATATCGTGGTCTGCGGCATCGGCGGCCAGGGCAACGTCCTGGCCTCGGAGGTCCTGGGCAGCGCCATGACGGACCGGGGCTACCATGTGGCCGTAGGCGAGACCTACGGCGCGTCCCAGCGGGGCGGCTCCGTCATGAGCCACGTCCGCGTCTCCGCCAAGGAGGAGATGAGCGTCCTCATTCACCCCGGCGAGGCCCACATCATCATCGGCTTCGAGCCGCTGGAAACCCTCCGCATCGCCCGGACCTACTCCGGACCGGACACCACCATCGTCTACGACCCCCGCCCCGTATACCCCCTCGGGGTATTGCAGGGATTGGACGCCTACCCCGGCCTGGAGGCCATGGCGGCGGAAATCCAGGCTCTCTCCGCCGCCGCTTACGCGGTGCCCGCGGCGGATATCGCCATGGAGGTGGGGGACTCCCGCTCCGCCAACATCGCCCTGCTGGGGGCCTTCACCCAGCTTCCGGACGCCCCCCTCAGCCGGGAGGANCTGGAAAAAATCCTCACCCAGCGGTTCAAGGGCGCGGTGCTGGAGCTGAATCAAAAGGCCTTTGCCCTGGGCTGCAAGGCCGTATCCGGGAAAGGAGGCGCGCGGTAATGGCGGAAAACAACATNCAGGTGCGCTTCNTCCACCCCACGGAGGACAAAACCCTGACCCTGAGCCTCCCCCGCTCCANNCCCTTCTCCGCNCTGACGGACCTGCTCTATGAGCGGAGCTTCGTCCCCTGGCAGAAGCCGGGCTACCGCTTTATCTGCCAGGAGCATTTNTGCGGCATGATCCATACGCTGGGGGACTACGCCCCCGAGACCGCCGGGGAGCTGGAGCTGAAGGTGTTCCACATTCCCGTGGTGCTGATGTGAGGAGGGACAGGCTATGCTGAGTACATTCGCGCTGGACACCCAGGTCCTGCGGCCGGGCCTCTGCACCGGCTGCGGCGCCTGCCAGGGGCTGTGCCCCTANTGGGGCTCNGTNGANGGCCGNACGGTCTGGTATTTTGACTGNGAGCGCCGGGACGGCCGCTGNCAGCGGTTCTGNCCCCGGATGCCCACGGATTTGGACGCTTTGCGNAAGAAATTCTTTGACCCCGANACCATTATCCCGGAGATCGGCCCCTTCCGGGGCCTGTACCTGGTCCGGGCCGCCGACGAGTCCATCCGCGCCAAGGCCCAGCACGGCGGGGCCATGACGGCCCTGGTGGAGCTGGCCCTGCAAGAGGGCTTCATCGANGCCGCCGTCCTCACCCGCTCCCAGGGGGGCCTGGANCCGGAGGGNGTCCTCGCCGCCACAGGGGAGGAGGTCCGGGCCTGCTCCGGCAGCAGCTTCCAGGTGCCTCCCACTCTGGCGGTGCTGAATCAGGCNTTGAAAGCGGACCAATACAAGAAAATCGGCGTGGTGGGNACCCCCTGCAAGACCCTGGCGGTGTACAAGATGATGGGNGACCCCCTGCCGGAGAACGACAACCACGCCGGGAACATCGGCATGGTCTTCGGCCTCTTCTGCGGCTGGGGCCTGGACTGGGAGGGCCTCCGCGCCCTGGCGGCCAGCCACGCCGCGCCGGATAAGGTTTCCCACATGGACATTCCCCCCAGCAAGTACCACTCNCTGGAAATCCGGGAGNGTGAAAAAACCGTCTCCGTGAACCTGGACGAGGTAATCCCCCTGGTCCGCTCCGGGTGCCGCTATTGCACGGACATGACNGCGGAATTTGCCGANCTCTCCATCGGCGGAGCCAGAAGCGCCNACGGCTGGGATGTGGACAAGGGCTGGAACCAGGTCATTGTCCGTTCGGAGAAGGGNCAGAAGCTCCTGGANATNGCCCGTGACAAGGGCGTTCTGGANTTCAAGGAANCCCCGGAAACGGGNCTGGATAAGCTGAAAGGCGCGTCCCTGGGCAAAAAACGCACAGGCGTAAAAAATCTCCGCGCCCTCACCGGAAATCCGGAGGACATCGGCTACCTGAACCCNAGNAAGCCCCTCTTNGAGCAATGCTGNTGAGCGAAAAGAAATATCCGCGNTAAAGACAAAAGCGGGGCCTGACCCTCTGGTCAGGCNNCGCTNCCCCGCTAAANCGTACAAAATCCTCCCCGCCTATACCCAGGCGGGGAGGATTTTCTTTTCAACTGCGTTGACATTAGGCAAGCGGCCTCCGTCATTCCGCCGCCAAGGCGCTCTCTCCGGTCAGATAGTCGATAGTAACCCCCGGCTGAACGTTGTAGCAGTAGACGTTGAAGCAGACGCCCTCTCCCTGGTCCTCCACGGACCAGGCCTCCATCAGCACGCCCCGGGCCACCAGCTCCTCCCCCTCAAATATCGGAGTCACCCGGTAGAGGACGTGGTTTCCGGTCTCCTTCACGTAGTCCGCCGTCATGTTCTCAAATGGGAGCATCCCCACCACGTTGAGATACCGGGTGCCGGTGATCAGGTTCTCCCGGTTGGCGTTCTCGGCGGTCAGCTGATAGCCGATCAGGTGACAGCGGTTGTAGAGGTACTTTCCGTCCACCACATCGTATTTCACCGTCTGCCATCCGGAGGGCTTCACCTGTCCGATGGCCCCCCGCTCCTCGGTGGGCATCAGATCCCGCCCCACATTGGCGTAGGCCGCGCCGCAGCGGCCCAGATCGTCCAGGGGGCTGTAGGTTTCAAAGGACTCGGTGGTATGCTCCTCCTGGCTGAAATAGGGCACGTTGCCGTTCACCACGCCGTAAGGAGAAACCCCGTCGTAGACGGGCAGGGCCTCCAGGGAGAACTGGGCCGCAGGCTGCTCCTGCTGCTCAAGCTGTTCCTGTTGCTCCTGCCAGGTGAGAAAAATGTACAGTGCCGCCAGAAGGATAATGAGGACGATTTTCAGCGCCCGCATCATCCCTTTGGCCTTGGCGCTCCGCCGCTCAGCCATAGCTCACTTCCTCCGCCGCGGCCGGCGCTCCGGCCTCCTCCGCCGTTTCGGTTCCGGCCTCCTCCGGTTCCAAATCCTCCTCCGGCTCCTGAACCTTCCGGCGGTAGATCTCCCGCGTGATTTTCTCATGGGAATTTCCGGCAAACTCCGACCGCTCCGTCAATTCAAAAGCGGTCAAATCCAAGTCCAGGTGAACGTCCGCCGGATAGGCCCGGTTCCAGTGGTAGAGGACAGCGGCCTCGATCCGGTCCGCTTCCTCCGCCAGAGGCCGGTCCTCCACAAAGCAGATCTCGCCCTCTTCCGCCTGGTCCAAAAAGTCCTCCGCCGCCTGGACCCGTTCCGCCGGGAACAGCGGCGCGGAGTAGGGGGAGAGCCAAAGCCTCCTCTCCCCGCAGAATTCCAGCAGATCCTCCCGCTGGGCCATATCCTGGCTCTGCCGCCGGCCGTTAAACAGCATCCCATTCCGGCCGTCCACGCAAACCGCGATGATCAAGTCCATCCCCTCCTGCAAAAGGCCCCCGGCATACCGCCAAAGGTCCCGGTATTTTCCTATTGTACCATTACCAAGAGTTTTTTTCAACATTTTTCGACACATTGACCATAGCCCAGACAACAAAAGAGAGGATCCGCCCCTCTCTTTCATCAAACTACGTCCGCCGGGGCCCCCTGCCGGAACTCCTTTGGACTCATATGAAAGGTATTCTGAAACGCCCGCAGAAATGTGGAATACTCGGCGAACCCCGCCTGCTCCGCCGCCTTCATCACCGGAGTCCCGGCGCGGATCAGCTCTCCGGCCAGCAGCAGCCGCTTCTGGCTGATGTACTGGTGGACGGTGCATCCGGTGACGGCCTTGAAACGGTGCATAAGATAGTACCGGCTGATAAAAAACCGCTTGGCCAGATCGTCCACGCTGAGGGAATGGTCCAGGTGCCCGCCGATGTAGCGGATGATCTCCTCCATTTTAGGGTCCACCCGGCAAATCTCCTCCCGGCCGTCGGCGCTGCTGCGGAGAACATCCCGGTTGACGGTGATCAGCAGCTGCTGGCAGAGGGTGTCCGCCATGCGGGCCGCGCCGAACTCCTTGGAAACCAGAGCTTCCTCCAACTGCCGGATACCCCGCATGTATTGGAGCCGCTGGTCTCCCTCGGTCCGCAGAAGGTGGAAGCCCCTCTCCCTGGCGGCGTCGAAGCACTGGTCCAGCCTCGCCCCAGGGTCCGACCGGCTACCCAGCCACTGCTTCCCCAGCCAGACCACCACCCGTTCATAGGGTTGGGCGGGGTCGATGATGGGCTTGTGGATCAGGTTATGCTGAATCAAAAGCAGATCCCAGGGCTGGAGGAAATAGGTAACGCCCTCCACCACATAGGTGACCCTGCCGCCCAGCACCAGAATGAGCTTATCAAACTCGTGGTAGTGGTAGTCCAGCTTCTGGGCCAGACTGTCCTTGAGGTGGAACAGGCGGAAGTCCTCCCGGAGATAGCCCCGCTTTCCCGCCTCGCTGTAATCCAGCATCCGTCAAGCCCCCTTTCCCGCACGGAATCCGCCACCGCGAATGGGAAAATCCCGTCGGCGTTTGCGGTAATACTCAGACTATAGCGCATTTTTTACCCTATTGCAACTAAGATTTCGCACAAAGCGCGGCAAAAAATCACTTTCCTTTCTGGCAGAGCGGCTTGTCCCATATCAGTGAATGTTAAGGAGAATTTTGACACTTCCTAAAAGAGAGCGTAACATGGTCTCTAGTAGAAAGAAACAATAGTGCGCAGCAGGTGATCTGGATGTCGGCGTGCGGAATCTGATTAGAGCTGGTGGATACCGACAGGCAACACTCGATCGAACATTGTCACTGATTTTCCAGCGATTTTCACTTTAAATCATTTGATTCACCTATTACAATATATTTACGGAAGAAGGCACAGCAGCCAGCCGTGTCTTTTTCCGTATCGTTGCCAAAGCTGTTAGAATGGGAGGAGATTGGTCTGGCATGGTTCTCTAAGGACTAATACGTCCGAAAAGAAGTCCGTCAGCCAGCTTCTCATTCGCAGCGTTCGATTTATGCAGGTAGAGCCACCTCGTCAGAAGAAACAGCGCTAAATTCCGCTTCTTCTTCCTCTCCCCACAAAATCTGCGATTTTGCGGGGCCCCCGAGAGTGCGTCCGAGTAAACAGATAGATTGAATCGGCAATGATGAAAGGGCTGGACGCCAATTGCAAATCTACAAGGGGAGTGTTGAACAGTGAACGTGGCAGGGATCGATGTTTCCAAGGGCAAGAGTATGGTATCCGTCTTGCGTCCCTTGGGAGAAGTGGTGGCAAAACCGTTTGAGGTGCGTCACACCGGCAGTGAACTCAAGGAGCTGGCAGACTACTTGAAAAGCCTGGACGGTGAAACACGGGTCATTATGCTGACGTTTCTTTTACTTGTTTTCGCTCTTATGGCTGTCATTTTTGCCGTTGACATTGGCAGCTTACCTATCACCTTGGACGTGCTGTTTTGGAATATTTTTCTGTTTTTTGTTG